>NZ_JBNIIX010000006.1:0-120153 GCF_050106635.1 Levilactobacillus sp. LN180102 | reverse complement strand
GTTCCCATGCCGAACACAGAAGTTAAGCTTCAGCACGCCGATAGTAGTTGGGGGATCGCCCCCTGCGAGGATAGGACGTTGCCACGCGAGTTGTGGAACCCAGTGATTGGGTTCCACTTTTTTATTGCCATCGTTTTTAAAATCGGTGATAATAGACTTATGCCGCTTTAGCTCAGAAGGTAGAGCGTTTCCATGGTAAGGAAGAGGTCGTTGGTTCAAATCCAATAAGCGGCTTAATGGAAAAACCAGTCTAAATGAAACTGACAGCTGGCAAAGCCAAGTGACAGTTGTTCAGGAGACTAAAGAAAACAACGTAAGTGAAAGGCACCCACACGAATCCAGTGCGAGTGCCTTTTACTTACGTTGTTGCAGATGGGTCCAAGCCCGCTCCAATTCTAAGTGATAATTGTTAAAGCCAATCTGGGTTAAGTGGCGTTCAGCGACATCTGGAGTAAAGTAAGCGATACGTTGTAACTCGGCATGCTGGGGTGTCAGATCGCTAAGTGACTGTGTTGTTTGAAAAGCAAACCACGCCTCGACCCAATGACTGTACGAGCGAATCCAGAAGTTATCCGCAGAAGTAACAGTTCGGTAAAAACCCAATTCTTCCGCCAGTTCACGTTGCATCCCTGCTTCAATCGTTTCGCCCGCCAAAACCGAGCCACCCGCTGAACAGTCCCAATAATTCGGAAAGTTTATTTTATCGGCAACCCGTTGTTGCAAGAGTACTGATCCAGCTGTGTTAAAAATAAAGGCGTTAACCACCAGATGAAACTCACCCGAAGCTAATGTTTCATGGCGCTGGCGGTCACCAATTCGCTGGAACTGGTGATTGTAGATATCCCAATGTTCCGTTAACCGATCTGCCACCATACCGCTCATCTCCTACGTTAAGCCTACCACGTTTAGGCTTCATCGTAGCGCGTTATTTCAAATTGATGATTCTTGTATTTAGCCATATAAACGTCACGGATGTTATTGACGCCATGCTGTTTGAGTTGTTGCATTAACCAATCTTCATCGTGATTCATTAGCTCTAATACATCTGCGTCAATTTGCCCATCCACGATAATGGGATAGCGGATAGATCCATCACCCTGACGTAGAATTGTGAGACTCCCATTCTGCTCGACAATTGCGCGTTTAACGTCATCAATCTGATAGACGCCTGCCGTTCGAAGCTTAAAGTCAATTTCTTTAGCGGATAGGTTTGCTTTTAAACAGTTATGGACGAGCAGGTGGCCATTACGAATCACTGTAATCGGGCCACCATCAATGAATTTACCAACGGGGTGTACGTGAATTTTTAGATAGCGCATGACTAGAATTAACAGTGACCAAATTAATAGAACAATGACGAACTGAATTAATGTAATTGAACTGTTATAAATGACCCCGCCAATGATTCCCCCTAATACATAGTTCTGAACTTGATCGATCGCTGAAGTTGGGGCTAAATTACCCTTACCAGTGAAGTTGATCAGAACGGTCATAAAAATAAAACCAACCACTAACTTAATGGCAACATCTGAATAATCGAACATGGGCTACTCCTTTACAAGCTTTATTTTAGGTTGATGTAACGTGACTTTCTCTATAAGGTATGCGGAATTGTCGGAATTATAATCTAAGCGATAGTACCCATCCGGCGCCTTAATCAGCAGATTGGTATTACTAGTCGTCGCATTGACTGCTAACTTTTTAGGGCTGACGCGCAGTTGCTGAGCGACATTAGTAACAATTCCCGTGATTTCACCGGTTTGTTCGCTAGCCGATCGCAAGGAGACCAGGCTGTTGATTTGCAATCCCAAAACGAGTAGTAGTAAGGTCCCGGTGATGATACTCAAATCCTTATATTTAACATTCCATCGGTGACGCAAGTAATAGAAGAATAACCCCATGAACGCGACTAACAGGGCAATTAGTAGCGCAATACGTAAATATTGCCACGTGCTGTGCTGTGTCGTGAGGTAATGATACGTATAAAATGTCATTATGTACTCCCTTCAATAGTTTCTAGGATATAGTTTATCACGAATTTTGCGTTTGACGATAGTGCTTGGCTCGAGGAAGCCAGGAGTTGAGCAGGCTATGAATACCTGGTTGGTAGCGAGATAACGGTAATGTTTTAAGGCGGGAGGCTAAGTCATTGGCCTGTTCAAAGTCTCCAAAGTAGGCATTCCAAATGCATAAGCATAACTGCTGTGCAAGGGCACCGTCAGTGCTGAGATGATTCAGATAGCCAGCCACGACTTGGATTCTAAATGCCCGGGCAGCCGCATATTCTTGATGAACCAGTAAAACCTGTAGGGCAACGAGGTCAAAGCTCGAGCGATCATCCATGACATCAAATTGATCGGTGGTTGCGGTCACGTAGCGTTCACACGTGACGTGAAAGCGGCGAATGATTGCGGGCAGCGGTTCGTGTTTAAACCCTGCCAGTGCTAATAACACGGGCCCCATCTTCAGGTCTTGCAGCGTCCACGTTTTGGTGAACGTGAATTGTTGCCAAAGATGCGCCATGGCGGGACTGAGAACGACATGCTCGTGATCGAAAGCCACCAGTAACGTGGCTGCCATCACCGCCATCCGTTGTTCAGTGGGGTTATCACTGGCTTGGTAGCGCTGGGCTAAATGACTGAGCAACGGAAAGTTTTGTTGATCGTAAGCTAACATAATTTGACTGTTGAGATCGGTTGCGGTGTCAGGTTGATAGTCGTTTTGGATGAACCGAAACTCACCGGCACTAACGCCTAGACGATCTAAGATTAAGAATAACTTGCTGGCGCCCAGATCATGGTGACCACTTTCTAAACGAATGGCAAATGATCGTGAAACGATGCCCTGATAAATTTCCTTTTGCGTGAAGCCCTTAGCTAAACGGATTTGTTTAAGTGTACAACCGATTGTCTGCATCACTCAGTCCTCCTAATTAATAATACGTGGCAAATTTGCCACATATTATACGTCACATTTTTGATAAATACCAATACAATTAACCTTGACTTAAGCGCCAATACCGATTGGGCGGTGTTGACTGAGGAGGCGTATCAGATGGATACACAAATTTCCAATCGTCAATCGGTTATACAAATTGTTAAGGCTGCCAGCAGTGATATTATGACGACACTAGGTGGAGACACATTTGGTTTTGCACTGGGGCTGATGCTATTACACACAACGCACTCGGCCATGAGTTTTGGGTTAGGCTCGATTATTTATCCGTTGGTCGGCCTATTGTTAGTGATCCCAGTAGGTAACCTAGTCGATCACCAGCCCCACCGACTACTAATTTTAGGGAGTAAATTAGCCGGTATCCTAGCATTTGCGTTATATGCACTACTGGTGCCATGGCTCAGCATGCCGATGTTATTAGCAGTAATGATGTTAACGATCGTTGCTTGTTGTGATAAGGTGACGACAACAGCTTTTACGGCAGCTGTACGGGAGCTAGTTAATCCGGCTCATATTAAGACCTTGGCGACTATTGAGCAGGCGGCGATTGCTACCATTCAGTTGGTTTCACCCATTATTGCAGCTGCTTTATACGCATGGATTGGGTTTGCTGGTATCGTGTGGATAGAATTGGGGATGGAAATTATTTCGGCCTTAATCGTACTAACTATGCGTTTTCATCCGGTTACTCGTTTGCTGGCAGATGACCACGCTAAGTCGCAATGGCAACAATTTCGAGTGGGATTACGCTATATTCGTGATCGCTTCACGTTGCGGACAATTGTTCTAGTGGGTATTTTACTGAATTTCTTATTCAGCTCAATTGATATTGGGTTGCCTTATGCGATTGTGCAAACTCGACATCTTAGCAGTGCCCAATTAAGTTGGGTACTGAGTGCATTTGCCGCAGGTATCCTATTAGGTAATCTATTGTTAATGGTGATGCCAACAGTCAAACGGATCTTACGGCTGGTCTTAGGACTTGGGGCTGTCATTGGTCTACTCGTTGTTTTATTAGGAAGTGTCTTTTTAAGCACGCTAAACGGTCAGTGGTTGATTGGACTACTAATCGGGTGGTCACTGCTGGTTGGGATTGTGTTAGCATTCATCAATACACCGATGTCAGTGTACATGCAGCTGACAGTTCCCACGGAGCTACTAGGTCGTGTGGATGCCACCTTTAGTACGCTCATGCAGTTGGCCTTACCACTTGGGACGCTGGTTTACGGTAGCCTATTTCAAGCCTGTGCGGCCGGGCCAGTCTATTTGGTAACGGGACTCGTCATTATCGGCTATCTCAGTTACAACATGTGGCGGGTCCATCACAGCGTGGCAACCAAGCAAATTGGTAACGACGAGTGACGGGTCGTGCTAAACTGAACTTATGAAAGTCAAAGAAGGAGGACATTTCGGATGGCAGACTTTGATTGCATTGTGATTGGTGGTGGCCCCGGTGGGTTGGCCGCAGCGTATGGCTTACACGAACGTGGCCTGAAGGTTGCTGTGGTTGAAAAAGATTTATGGGGCGGAACATGTCCCAATCGCGGGTGCGACCCGAAGAAAATTTTGATGGCGGCAGTTGAAGCTCAAGGACGGAGTGAAGCGTTGCAAGGGCATGGCTTAACCGGTGTACCACAAATTGACTGGTCGTCGTTGATGGCAACGAAACGGGCGTATACGGAGAAGATTCCAACGGGCACTCAGGGTGGCTTACAATCAGCTGGTATCGCCAACTATCATGGTGAAGCTAGTTTTGAGGCGGATGGTCACCTGACAGTGGGGAACACCCAACTGTCAGCGACGAATTTCATTATCGCAACGGGACAAGCTCCACGTATTCCCAATATTACGGGACAGGAATGGTTGCGTACCAGTAATGATTTCTTGGACCTAGATACACTGCCCGCAGATATTACGTTGATGGGGGCCGGATACGTTGGTATTGAATTGGCAGCCATTGCCAATGCCGCTGGTAGTCAGGTCCATCTAATCCATCATAGTGATCGGCCATTACGGGGGTTCGATGGTGAATTAGTAACGGCTTTGTTGAAACGCTTAATGGTTGATGGCATAGATGTGCAATTGGACACGGATATCACGGCGGTAACGCCAGCTGATGATCAATATCAAGTGACCACCGCGAGTGGAAAGACCTGGACAACTGGACTTGTATTTGCCACAGCTGGACGGCTTCCCGTAACGGCGGGATTGCATTTGGAACGTGTGAATGTGACGACCACGGCTCATGGTATTCAGGTGAATGATCATCTACAGACGACTAATCCACGGGTCTTTGCCTTGGGGGATGTCGTGGATCGTCCCCAGCCTAAGCTCACCCCAGTGGCGGGTTTTGAAGGACGCTATTTGACGCAAACGCTGGCCAAAAAAGACCAACCAGCCATCATCTATCCTGTGATTCCAGCGGTCGTTTATGGTAAAACGCAATTGGCCCAACTGGGTGTCACACCAGCAACGGCGACTCAGCAGCCAGAGACTTATGCCGTTAGTGATTTGGATTTAACGTCATGGTATAGTTATCGGCGGATTCAAGACGCTGATGCGCGAATCAAGGTCGTGACAGAACGATCCACCCAACGGATTGTTGGGGCAACCATGTTGAGCAGTGAAGCAGAACAACTCATCAATTACTTAGATTTTGTGATTCAAAATCAACTCACACCAACGGATATTGATCAGGCTATTTTGGCTTACCCGACGTTGGCGTCTGACCTCACTTATTTTGGATAGTCATCATTAACTTTGAGCCTGGGACAAAAGTCTCAGGTTTTTTTACGATTCCAAATATTGGATGTCAAAAGGTACGCCAGCTAATCACCGGTTGGCCCACTTATAAGGGCTTTAGTGAGCAAAACCAAAATGATAGGTCTATAATTTTAGTTAACCAATGATTATCATCTGAATAACGGTAATGACTTTGAGAGGGGATGATATGTTATTCAATTTGATAACTTTAATTATGCTAAGAGCATTAGGCATGTTTCCGGATTACATAAGCGTGAGGTCCATCTATGGGGAGAATTAGCTGTGGTTCTGTGTATTTTGATGTATGTCGCGTACATTCCAGAAATCGTGGCGAATTTTATGGGTCATCCAGTATCACCGTTGCAGCCATTTACGGCCGCAATTTGTGCCTTTGCCTGGGTGGAATATGGCTGGCACCGTGCGCATAAGGATTGGCCAATTATTATTTCAAATATTCCCGGAGTTGTTTTGGGGATCATTACGGTGGTAACGGTCTACATACATTAGATTATTTCCGAGAAATTAAAAGCGGTATCGACAAGGTGTCCATCCATTGTCGATACCGTTTTTAATTTAGGTTGACTGCTGGCTGGTTGTCAGGGGCTTATTGCGTGAAAGCGCCTGAAAAATATAACAATATTAGTCCAGGAATTAATAAAATTATTCCCCAAATATATTGTTTAATCATGCTCGTATCACCAAAGAATAATCGAGTTTTTACAAAAAATTTAGCGAAAGTTATGCAGATAAGTGACAGTACCACAAATATTATACCTAATATTCTCATTTTATTTCCCCCTTATTAATAAAGGCAGTATACAGAAATTTGCTAGCGATGTATAACTCTTTTTGTGGAAAATATGGAAAATTACTTTTTAAAATAAGAAACATCGGTTTAGAAATTTTAGGCTGGTTAATTGTCATGTACTCTGTTGTCGGTGTCTGTTTTAGCGTATGATAGAACGTATCAATTTCAAAAGGAGGGGTCCGGATGACATTTCTGGGTGTGTTATGTTTAATTCTGGTGCTAACCACATTGGCAGGCCATTTGGCTAATCGATTGGGTGTGCCGGCGGTTATCGGCGAACTGGTTGTAGGGATCATCTTAGGTCCGGCCATGCTGAATTGGATTCAGCTAAATAGCCTAGTAAGTTTATTTGCCAATATTGGTGTTGTAATTTTAATGTTTCTGGGAGGGCTGGAGAGTAATCTACAGTTATTGATGAAGTATTTGCGCCCAGCAATCATCGTGGCGACCTCCGGTGTTATTTTTCCGGTTGTATTAATGGGAGCGGCCGCCTGGTGGTGGGGCTTTTCACCATTGGAGGCATTGTTCATCGGGGTGATTTTCTCGGCGACGTCCGTTTCGATCTCAGTGGCGGTACTCAAGGAATATCATGCATTGACCAGTCGAGAAGGAGCGACAATTTTAGGGGCCGCAGTGGCTGATGACATCATTGGCGTCGTTTTATTGTCACTGATGATTAGTCTACTGGCCAGTCAGGGTATCCAAACGGCCGGACATCATCCAGCCCTAGCCATTGTGTTGTTAGAGCAGGTGGCCTTTTTCGGTGGCACTTATATTCTCGTAAAATGGTTAGCTCCGTATCTGATGCATTTAAGCGAGCGACTGGTGATGGCGTCCAGTGTGACTATTATGTCGATGGTCATTTGTCTCGGGATGGCTTGGATTGCGGACTTAGTGGGACTAAGTGGCGCAATTGGTGCGTTTTTTGCCGGCATTGCGGTGGCCCACACCCCATATCGAGCGGTGTTGGCCGATCACGTTGAACCCTTGGGAAATGCTATTTTTATTCCAGTTTTTTTCGTCAGTGTAGGGTTGAACATGACCTTGGATCACTTTGCTGAAAATCTGGGACTGATTCTTATTTTGACTTTATTAGCGTGTCTTAGCAAGTTGGTTGGTTGCGGTTTGGGGGCCCGACTCAGCGGATTCACGGGAACGAGTAGTACGGTCATTGGTACGGGGATGATTGCCCGTGGTGAGATGGGGTTAATTACCGCTCAGATTGGTCATCAGGCGGGATTACTACAAGGCAGCGACTATTCCGCAATGATTTTAGTCATCATTTTGGCGACCGTGTTAGCACCGTTATTGTTAAAGCAAACGTTAAAACGATTACCACAGAAACCATTACAATCGATTAACTAATTAGTGATGTAGCTAGAGAGACTCCTATTGGAGGCTCTCTTTTTTTATAGCAAAGTTGTCGACTATTGAAAAAAATATTTTTAGGTTAACGTTTTCCCAAATGATACACCGCTGTCAATGGCTTTGTGGAACTTAGTTGCTTTTGTTTGCCTTAAAAACGTAATGAAAGCGTTTGACAATCGTTAGGAAAACGTTTACCATAACATCATGAAATCACCAGCTGGATTTTAGTGAATGACAGGATGATGGAGGCTTGAAAATGGCAGATAGAACCGTAATTGATGCAGCAGTTTTTGCCCAAGCATTTGCCAGTGCGGCAGCTCAGGCAGGGATTGAGACGAAACAGGTGACTCCCGCGGCTAAAAAATATTTATTAAGTTATCTAACCGCCTTTTACTTGGCTAATGATTTTAATCAAGCGGAAGCTCAAAATTTTGCGACGACTTCAGAGGTTAAATTTAAAGATATGAGTTTTGAACAGCTACTCGAGCGTATCAGTCAGCTTAATCAATATTAGGGGGAAGCTCACATGACAGTTATTTTAAACACATGGATTTTTGAGGCATTGGTTAAACAGGGAACCTCTCAGACAGCACTGATGCAACAGGTCGCTGACCTTGGCGCCGATGGCGTTGAGGTACGTCGTGAATATTTCCGGGATTTACCACATGAAACAGCGGCCATTGGTCGGCTAGCACAGCGGCTGGGATTAACGGTGAACTACAGTGTCCCCGATGATGTATTTACGGCTACTGGTGCATTCAATCCACAATTAGCCACTTACTTTGCTGAGGGTCAGACCATGGGAATTAGTAAAATCAAATTCAACACAGGACACTTCGACCGGTTTACTGGAGATTTAGCTGCTGAATTGTCAGCGCTTCCACTCGACCAAATTGAAATGAATGTGGAAAATGACCAGACAACGGTTTCTGGAACGGTACCAGCCATCACAGCTTTTCTCAAAGCAGCGCAGCAGGCAACACCGGCCAATATTGGCTATGTCTATGACTTGGGGAATTGGGCATTCACGCATGGTGATGCCGCAGCTAGCGCCCAGGCTCTAGCGCCATATACGAACTACATTCATTTGAAAAACACCGAGGATCAGGCTGGTCAGTTAGTAACGACGGCGGATTTGGATACGGGAATGTATGATTGGCGACAATTACTGACGCTTTTACCCCATGATGTGCCAGTTGCTTTGGAGTATCCAATGGAGACGGATGCGGCAATTACCCAACAACTCCAGCTACTACGTGCGGAAGTGGGTGATTAAGATGGCCTCCACGATGAGCGCGGTTTTGCTGTTATTGACCTTTGTTGGATTTATTTACTACATCGTCAAAGGGGGAAACCTGATGATTGGTTTCTTCGTGATGGCGATTCTCTGGGCCGTGATTGGTCAAATTCCGGCCGACCAAGTGATTCAAAAAGTTTTTGCCGAGCCAGCCTTAAATTATGGTCCCACGATTATTTACATTATCTTTGGTTCCTGGTTCGGTCGAGTCTTAGTTGATAGTGGCATTGCCCCAGCAATCTCTGAAGCAACGAATAGGGTAGGCAAAAAGCGGCCATTACTTGCCGTCTTATTGGTCTTAATCGTGACGGCTTTTATCTTTGTGAGTGCTTATGGTGTGGGGTCGGTGATTGCTATTGGTGTTATCTTACTGCCAATCATGTTGTCAGTGGGATTGCCACGAGACATTGCGCTATCGGCATTTTCGATGGCCATTGGGGCGCCAATGTATTTAAACGTGGTGCTGTATAACCAGATCAAGGCTTTCTTTCCTAAAGCACAATACGGCGGGACCTATTTGATCTTTGGTGTTTGTGCCATGTTAGTACAATTGGTTGCGGTGATGCTCTTTATTTTCTGGCATCGTAAAAAAATTGATCCATCAAAGGCCGATGAGAACTTGAGAGTCATTGGTGCTGAAACGCAGCAAACTGCTGATATTCAGGTACCTAAGCTCGCTTTTGTTGTGCCAATTATCCCCGTATTGATGAACATGCTATTCAAATGGGATGCGATTCCAGCCTTAACCTTAGCGACGCTACTAGCGATGTTATTAACCGGTAAGTTTAAGGGGTATCAGAAGTTTGTTACCTTTTTAAACGATACGATTAAACAAGCAATCAGTGATATTGCCGGATTGATTATGTTTTTGATGGCGTTAATCATGTTCAGCGGTGCTGCATCAATGGATGCGGTGCGTTTTCGCCCCTTATTTGAGGCCGTCCTACCACATAATATGCTGATTTTGGCGTTAGCCTTTGGTGTTTTGGCGCCGTTGGCCTTATTCCGGGGACCATTTCATGTGTGGGGTGCCGGAGCAGCGACTGCAGCCGTTCTATCTGGAATTGGCTTGTTCTCAGATGCGTTCTTGTTACCGCTACTTTATGTACCGACACTATTAGCGGTCTCAACGGATATTACACAATCTTGGAATGTCTGGGGACTGGATTACATGAAAGTTCAAACCCGGGATTTCTTAAAACACGGGGTACCCATCATGTGGGGCGTGTCGATTATTAATGAACTACTAGTTTATTGCTTCTTTGGTTAAACATGGCAGAAAAGGAGAACACAACGATGAGTGAAATATTAACGATTGGCGAACCGATTGTCACGTTCGCTTCTAAAGAACCGGATGTTTCTTTACGCGATGCTTTAGAATTCCACAAAATTTTGGGCGGAGCCGAATTAAACGTTGCTATTGGGGCACAACGATTAGGCCACTCCGTCGATTACATTTCTCAAGTGGGTGAAGAACCCCTTGGCGATTACGTCATTAAGACGATTAAGGAGCATCACGTGGGAACGCGCTACATTACTCGGGATGCGGATTACTGGACGGCGTTTCAATTGAAAGATCGAGTGACGCAAGGTAATCCTACGACGCAGAATTATCGACGGGGGTCAGCGGCTGCGCATTTAACGCCAGCGGTGGTCGATCAAATTGATTTGACCGATGTACGGGCAGCCCATATGTCCGGGATTTTCCCAGCTATTTCGGCAACTGCTGAAGCGGCGTTTCGCACTTTACTTAAGCGATTAGAGGCGGCTAATATCTTAACCACCTTCGACCCCAATCTCCGACCAACGCTGTGGCCTAGTCGTGACAAGATGGTGACAACGCTAAATGAATTGGCTGGACATGCCGAGATTGTTTTGCCAGGGGTTGAAGAGGGGGAAATCTTGATGGGATCGACCGATCCAGAAAAGATTGCCGACTTTTACCTGCGGGGGGCGCGAACTAAAGTGGTTATTGTCAAGGTGGGCCCAGCCGGAGCCTACGTCAAGCAGCAATCGGGTGAAAGCTATACGGTCACTGGATTTAAGGTTGCTCAGGTTGCTGACACCGTTGGGGCTGGTGATGGGTTTGCCATGGGCGTCTTGACGGCGCTTCTAGAACATAAATCATTACGTTCGGCAGTGATGCGGGGAAACGCAGTAGGTGCCTTACAGGTTCAAACGTATGGTGATAACGATGGCTACCCAACGCCAGCTGGCTTACAAGCATTTTATCAACAAGAAGGAGTTGTCGAAGACTAATGGATTTACAAGTTGCAATTGATCGGGTCACGTTGGATAAGGCGATTGACTTAGCTAAACAGTTAGACACACAGGTTGATGTGATTGAGTTTGGCACATCATTGATTAAAGATTATGGTTTGGAACAGATTCACGCGCAGCTCCCTAAGCTCCAGCATGCCAAACTATTACTCGACCTAAAGACCATTGATGAAGGTGAGTATGAATTTGACAAGGGATTTGCAACGGGAGATATTCTCACGGCGATGGGCGCTGCTTCAGCCGATACGCTGACAAAAGTATACGCATTGTCCCAGTCACGAGGAAAGCAATTGTTTATTGATATGATGGAGATTACGGCCAATAAGACGGCTCAGATCGTGGATCATCCGGCGGCAATTTATGGCATTCATCATGCCAAGGATTCTAAAGCGGGGTTTGATGCGGCTGCTACCGTTGCGGCCTTTCATGAAGACTATCCGATGGTTCAGCACATCTCTGTAGCCGGTGGAATTGATTTAGCCATGGCCCAGAAGTTAGCGACTCAAGGAATTGCTGAATCGGTTATTGTGGGAAGCGCGATTGTTAAGACGGCCGATCCAGTGGCTGCTGCACAAAAATTTATGGAGGTTATGCACAAATGACATTGATTGATCAGGTCACCCAAGAAGTGAATGAAGTTATGGGCATGATTGACGAAAGTCAGTTAGATCAAGCGGAAAAATTGATTCAAAAGGATCGACGAATCTTTGTGCTGGGGGCCGGTCGCTCTGGCTTAATGGCAAAAGGGTTTGCGATGCGGCTGATGCATATTGGCTATACGGTGTTTGTAATTGGTGAAACGATTACGCCGTCAATTCAAGCTGAGGATGTATTATTGGCAGTTTCCGGTTCCGGGAAGACAGCCAGCATTTTGGAACTGGCTGAAAAGGCTGCCGCGAGTGGCGTGACGGTGATTGCGGTTACCAGCCATGCAGATTCGCCGTTAGGAAAGGTGGGCCAAGCGGTGATTGTGGTTCCCGGTGCAACCAAGACTGGGGACGGTGTTAAATCGATTCAGCTATTGAGCACGTTATTTGATCAGAGTGTTCACTTAACGTTAGATGTTTTATGTTTGAAGTTAAGTCGGCGTGATAAGGTATCTAATGACGCGGCGGCCGCCACACATAGTAATATGGAATAATATCTGACTAACAGGCAACGCATACGGGGGCGTTGCCTGTTTTTTGTCGTTAAGAAACTTTTCCAGCGGCACCTTTTTCTGGTAGACTAAAACAATAAGCTGATGAACGGTTCAGCTATAAATCCGGGTTAATGGGGCGAATGAAACGATGGCACGTAAAGCGAATAAAAATGCAAATATTAAAGATGTTGCGGCGTTGGCCGGCGTTTCGATTGCGACCGTCTCACGGTTTTTGAACGGCAATCTTGGTCGAATGTCGGCAGCGACAGCCACTAAAGTGCAAGAGGCCATTACGAAGCTCAACTACGTGCCCAACTCAGTGGCGCGACAGATGATTACCCAATCCAGCAAACTGATTGCGGTCATTGTTGCTAACATTGATGATTACTTTTCTACAGAGTTGTTTAAGGGAATTAGTTCTATCTTGGAAAGTAGAGGGTATATTGGGGTATTGTTCGATGCCAATGCCGATATTGAACGGGAAAAGACACTTCTACGGGCGATTGGGTCGCGGAGGTTTGATGGGTTAATCTTACAATCGTTTAGTAATCCCCAGACGGTTCAAGAAATTTTGCATCAGCAGATGCCGGTTGTGAGTGTCGACCGGGAAATGGATGCTTGTCCTTGGCCGCAAGTGGTGACGGATAATTTTGAAGCGGCTAAGGCGGCGACAACGGCCTTTCGACAGCAAGGCTATCAGCACGTGGTCGTGTTGACTTCTGAATTGGAACTTAGCCGCACCCGACAGGAACGGTATCGGGGCATTCTGGCGGCGGCCCAGGATGTGGATGTCTTGGAAGTCTCGGAATCCTCGTACAACCATAGTGAGGTGCATCAGCGGTTAACCCAGTTGATTACTCAAAATGATCAGAAAACAGTGGCATTTGCGCTGAAGGAACGCTGGTTATTGGAATTTTTCCCGAATTTAATTATTTCCGGACTGATTGATAATCAAACTGTGACAGCCACGGGTTTTGCCGATACGGACTTTATTCGGCGAATGGAACCGAAGCTGACGCTGATTACGCAGAATCCCTTTCTCATGGGTGCCAGCTCGGCTGAAATAATGTTGCGACAATTGGCGGGCGAAAAAGTAGCACCAGAAAAAATGGTGATCCCAGCAAAATTACAGTAAAAAAGTTGGCCCTTTCAGCAACAGGAAAAGGCCAACTTTTTTTAAAATAATTTGTTATTTTATTGGGATGATGCCCAGAGAAACTAGCCAGGTAAGGCTGCCAATGACGAGCCAAATAAGATAAAAGATAGCGAGTCCCTGTTGATAGTGAGGAAGCCCCCGCCAGCCATGGGCACGTAAACGGCTGATTGTCAGCCCAGTCATTATGAGGCTGAGCACGCCCATCATTAACAGACCGAAAAGAATAAATACATCTGGATGAAAGGGGTCATTCTGAGCTAATGCCACACTGCCATCGATGATTAAGAACAACGGGAATCCGAGACATAATCCGTTAATTCCCAGTTCCAACCACATCCGTCGCTTAGTTATATGCATCTTGACATCTCCCTCTACAGTCAGTATACCATGGACTCTTTTCGGTAAATAGGACTTGCTTTCGCACTAATAGACGCGTAAATTAAAGCGCAGGGAAGTTATATAGGAGGAAAATCATGCATAAATCTGCTTTTTTGATTGGTCTGGGAGCTTTGGCTTTGGCGTTAGGGGTCACCGATCTGACATCTGCTCAGGCGGCAACGTGGCATGCGGGAACACCTAAGGTCATGCGCCATACGTGGTTTTATAATGGTAAAGGGGATAATAAGGCCTATATCACATACACCAAGACTAAAAGTACCGGAAATCTCTTTGGGTTAGACGCAACAACTGACCGGTATTATCGGTTACCCGGGTATGGGCTGAAGAAGCTGAAATATCAGTCTTTAGGGCATCACGTCTACCAACTGTCTGGCATTCAGTATTCTCCAGCTGGACAAACGGTTCAGTTTGATGGTCAGCGAATGACGTATAAAGTTAAGGTGACAGCTAAGCAATTACATTTTTACAAGGGTTATCACAATTATATTCGTCAGGTAAAGTTTACTACGACGAAGACACCGGCAGCTTTGAAATAAAGTCGGCTTACAATAAAACCCGTCCACTATAACCAATCGAGGTTATAGTGGACGGGTTTAGTGTTGTCCGGGGTCAGAATTATTTCCCGGAAAACGTTCGTAGCAACTAATTCTGAAATTCATGTTCAATCTGTAAGTCTGCTTGCGGAATCTTACCAGAGGCAATCAGAGGGGATGCAGCACCGATGCATAGTAGTGTCAGGTGATGCATGGCTCGTGATGCGATGGTATACAGCGTCCCGGTTAATTGCTCATCTGGGTAATTTTCGGCGGAGACATTGTAGGCGATAACGCTATCGAACTCTAAGCCCTTGGCCAGGTAGATAGGTAAGACCACAACACCCTTAGGCAGTGATCGGTCGGTATCCGTTAACCGGGTTAGATCAAAGTCGGCATGGAGCTTTTGGTACACGAGCTTGGCTTCAGCCGTGCTTTTTGTCAGAATAGCGACCGTTCCATTGGTTGCTAATTCTAATTTAAGTTCGTGAGCCAAGGCTTTGAACGCCACTGCTTCATCGTAGCGAATGACCACTTTGGGCAGGTCGCCCGGCCGGTTAAAGGCTTCAATCTGATCACCATCGGGGAGTAAAGCCTTCGCGAAGGTTGTGATGGGTAACGTTGAGCGGTAGGAGCGTCGCAAGGTGATCAGACGCGAGCGCTTGATATTTAGTGCGGCATTGAGTTTTTTGAGAATACTTTCCGGCGATTCAACGGCTTTGAATAAGGCCTGTTCGCTGTCACCCAATAAGGTGAGCTTGGCTCGTGGAAAGGCGTGTTGTAAATAAATGAGTTGCGCCATGGAGTAATCTTGCATTTCATCAACAAATAAATGCTGCATGCGGTGATTAGCACCACCGCCAATTAAAATATCACGAAGGTACAATAGTGGGGCAGCATCCGTTAAGGCGAGATGGTGAAATTCGATATCATGTTGGTAACTCGCGATGGCGGTTTGCCAGTCAGTAGAGGTGACATCTTCTGGTAACGGACACTGTTTCAAAAAGGCAGTGTATTGGCTATACGCGTCTAAAAAGTACCCATTATAAATAGCGTCATCGACTTGTCGCAAGCGTCGGCGAACGATTTGCCGAGCGATGTAGTCGATCTCATCGTCGAGCTGTTCAAATTTACCCAAGTGTTTTTCGCCTAAGAGGTTGTGATAGTCCTCGTCACTGAGTTGGTCGATGGTGTCGTGGACCCAGTCGGCCTTGGCTTCTTCAGCGATCCGCTGCTTCAAGCGCTTTTCCAGTTCATTTTTGGTACGCAAGAAGCGATCAGCTGGTGCTGCCGCAGTTGGAAATTGGCGATAGATATCACGAATTTCTTCTTTTGAAAAGAACACCCGACCATGAAACCGGATATCCGTAAACAGTAAATCATCAGCCGTACATTGATGACAGTACTCGTTGATAGCTGTCATCAAGGCGGCACTTTCTTGGAAGTTTCGTAAGGAGAGGTTTACGGGATGTTGCTGATCAGTTTCGTAACGGTCGAATTGCGTTTGCACCGTTAAGCCTTGGAACCGTTGCGTTAGGAACTCGGCTAGGGTGACTTGGCGCATGTTGCGCTCACCGAGGCTGGGCAGAACGTCACTAATGTAGTGGCTGAACAACCGATTAGGTGAGAATAAGACGATCTGATCAGCCTCAAGATCGCGCCGACTGTGATATAGCAGGAAAGCAATCCGCTGTAAAATGGCCGATGTCTTACCGGAACCGGCAACCCCTTGAACCACTAATAGGTCACTGCGGGTGTCACGAATAATATCATTTTGTTCCCGTTGGATGGTTGCCACAATATTTTGCATGGTGGCGTCGTTTTGCTCACCCAAAGCGTGCTGCAGCATTTCATCTCCAACGGTTTCGTTGGTGTCAAACATACTTTCAATTTGACCATCTTGAATCAGAAACTGTCGCTTCTTGAGTAGCTTGGTCTGCTGGTCACCAGCTGGGGTGTGATAGGCGACCTGTCCTAAGACCCCATTGTAATAAATACTAGAAATAGGGGCCCGCCAGTCATAAACTAAGAAATTTTGATCGTCATCAACGAACGAGGCAGTGCCAATGTAAAGTGACTCGCTGTCGGTTTCACCGGGATCTTGGATATCGATGCGACCAAAGTACGGAGATTTTTGTAAGTTTTTAAACGTATCTAATTGATCTTGAATGATATTTTGATTTTCAGTTAAACGAGAAACTAATGCCCGTTGTTGTTGGAGTTCGGCACTGGTTTCGATTCGGTCATCGACTTCGAACCAGTTAACCGAGGTGTTTTCGCTGTAATTTTGCAACACGTTACGTAGTTCTTGATGGGCCGCTTGGTAGTCCGCATCGGTTTTGGCGATGCGTTGACCAATGGCGTGAGCAACCTGATCAACACGCTGTTGTTCTTGTGCTTCTTCGCTGGTGGTCAAACTGACCGCCTCCTTTGGATAGGCTAAAGTGCCTAACAAGTTTAGTCATATTTGGGGAGTGTGTCAAACGATTGCGCCTAGTTTATTTTAATAAGTTTTTTGGCATAGGATTACCTGACTTGGGACTTACGATAAATGGGTTCATTTGTCGAGATTGCCCGCCCTCTGGTCGTAGCAAATGAGCTGGAACGTACCGGACACGACTTTAAGCCAAGAAGATCACTTGTCTCAAAGCTCGGTCTTATCCTAAGCGCGCTAAACCCGCGCACTAAGGATAACGACGGTACTGAGCCCATTTGCCACTTCCCGTCGGGCTACTGTGGCGTGGTGTGGTCACGTTGGTTAAACCTTAAGTCCGATTAGAACAATTATATTTAGCTGTTTTGGAAGTATTAACCTAATTATTTGTGATCGTTGGTATTGTTGTATTGGCAACTACTTGTGGCTGTTATTGATTCCTACTAGTTCTTAGCCTGGAAGTCACGTGGCGGTTGTAACCTACAAAAGTCTCTATGCTTACCGCCCACTGAAATTCGCCAGATTTTGCGACATTATAGTTTACATCCACCCCTAAAACCTCTAAAATGAACCTATGTAAGACTAACGATAAAAGTAGTCCGAATTCAGAGAGGAAATGGCTTGGTGCAACGTTTCCAGTGACGAAGTGGGTCGTTAGATCACTTTAAAATTCGATGATTAGTGTCGCGGGGTCGCCGTTATCGACAAGAGGCAGTCATGAACTGCAAATTAGGTGGTACCGCGCGTTAGCGTCCTTTTAGCAAGTAGCTAAGAGGGCGCTTTTTTGGAAAGGATGAAGATAATGAGTAAACACGTCATTTTAACGGGGGATCGTCCCACCGGTAAGCTACATATTGGTCATTACGTTGGTTCATTGAAAAACCGCGTTGCGTTACAAAACACTGGCGATTATGAGACCTACATCATGATTGCTGACATGCAAGCCCTGACTGATAATGCACGAGATCCGGAAAAAATTCGGCACAGTTTGTTACAAGTTGCCTTAGATTATTTAGCAGTGGGGATTGATCCGGCTAAATCAACGATTTTGGTTCAATCACAAATTCCAGCGCTTAATGAATTAACGATGGCTTATTTGAATTTGGTCTCCGTTTCTCGGTTAAATCGCAACCCAACGGTGAAGACTGAAATTAAGCAAAAGGCGTTTGGTGAAAGTGTGCCCGCTGGTTTCTTTATCTACCCCGTGAGCCAGGCTGCTGATATTACTGCTTTTAAAGCCGACACGGTGCCCGTAGGTGAAGACCAAGAACCCATGTTGGAGCAGACTCGTGAAATTGTGCGGAGTTTCAACAATATTTATGGTCAACAAATTTTAGTTGAACCAGAAGGGTATTTCCCACCTAAAGGCCAAGGCCGAATTCCTGGACTAGATGGTAACGCTAAAATGAGTAAGTCTTTGGATAATGCCATCTACTTGGGCGATAGTGCCGACACGATTCAAAAGAAGATCATGTCAATGTACACCGATCCCGAACATATCCACGTGGAAGATCCCGGTCATGTCGAGGGCAATACGGTTTTCACGTATCTGGATATTTTTGCCGACGATACAGCCAAAGTTGCTGATTTAAAGGCCCAATATCAACATGGTGGTCTGGGTGACGTGAAGATCAAACGGTACCTCAATGAGGTCTTGCAGGCAAAGCTAGAACCTATTCGGCAGCGGCGCGAACAATTTGCCGCTGATGAAACCGGTGTTTATGATATTTTGAAGCAAGGTAGTGAACGGGCCAACCAAGTGGCTGCTCAGACCTTACATGAAGTGCGTCACGCGATTGGAATTGACTACTTCGGGTAACCGGGAATGGGGGATGTGCGATGCAAAATTTAGCCATAGTTGATCTAGGTTCTAATTCCGTGCGGATGGCCGTTAATGAGCTTCACGACGATGGCACCTATCGTGAAGTGAACCGTATCAAAGCCGATAGCCGGCTATCCGAGGGGATGGGCCCGGAAAAGATCTTGCAACCCAAGGCCATGGATCGCACGATTGCGGCACTAAAATCGTTTCGACCGTATTACGAGCAATTGCCGCACCTCATTGTTCGGGGCATTGCCACAGCGGCAGTTCGCCAGGCACGCAACCGCGAAGAATTTTTAAAACGGGTCGCGGCCGCTACAGACATTGAGTTAGAAGTGTTGTCCGGTGATCAGGAAGCCTATTATGATTATTTAGGCGCTGTTAATCGGTTGAAGATTAAGGATTGCTTGCTACTAGATACTGGTGGGGCCAGTTGTGAGTTAGTTCACGTCAAAGACGGTAAAGCAGCCAGCTTAATCAGTGTGCCATTTGGGGCAGTTAATCTCTCAGAACAATTCCGATTAGATGATCGGGTAACAGCCGTCGATTTATTCTCCGCGCAGGTCTTTTTGCGGGAACGACTACAAGATATTTGGTGGCTAAACGATGCCAAGCACTTACCCTTGGTTCTACTGGGGGGTGCCAATCGCACATTGGCCCGGATGAACCGTCAGCAACAAAAGATTTTACACGTTGAAAACATTCACGGCTACCGGTTAACCACTGGTCAAGTCATGAAAACCTTTGAACGCCTGTTACGGGTACCACTGGCCGAGCGTAAACGTATCTCGGGGTTGGAACCTGAACGGGCCGATATTATTATTGGTGGGATGCTCCCATTAGTCACACTACTGCAAATGTTAGATTCTGACCGGGTGATTTTCTCGGAAAGTGGCGTGCGTGAGGGGATTATCTCTGAGTACCTGAGCCAACGATAGGAGGTCCGATTGTGACGTTAATGCCATTTTATCGATTATCATATGCGGCTAGGCGGGATCATTTAGCACAACACGCTCACTTAACCGTGGCGCAGTTAGCCTTGATTGCCGCACGACGGCAAGCGACTGATGATCAACTCATTGAAAACTATTTGACGACTTATGGGATACCCGAGGGTGTGGCAGTGAATCTGCGCGTTGATGGGCATGACGTGATGGTTCCCATGGTAACTGAAGAACCATCCGTCATCGCTGCCGCTAGTAATGGTGGTCGCTTATTGATGAGTGAGGTGGGCATTACCACCACAGTCAAACAACGTGAATTGATGGGCCAGATTGTTTTTAGTCACGTAACCAATCAGGCACATTTACGTGAGTGGCTAATGGCTCATGAGTCCCGACTCTTGGAAGTGGCGAATGCCGCTCATCCGAGCCTGTTATCCCATGGCGGTGGCGCACGATCGATTCGTGTGCGGTGTCTACCACCAGATTGGGTGTCACTTGACTTATTCATTGATGTTGGTGAGGCGATGGGGGCTAACTTGGTAAACACGTTAGCTGAGGCAGTTGCTACCGAGATTCGAACACAACTCGACGTTGATATTTTAATGAGCATTTTAAGCAATTATGCGACCCATAGTTTAGCCACCGCTACGTGTGCAGTGCCAGTGGCCCAATTAGCCACCAGAACACTCACGGGCCAGCAGGTGGCCGAACGAATCTACCAGGCCAGCGCGTTAGCCCAAGTTGATCCTTATCGTGCTGTGACACACAATAAAGGCATTATGAATGGGATTGATGCGGTTGTTCTCGCGATGGGGAACGACTGGCGATCGGTTGAAAGTGGTGCGCACGCTTATGCGAGTCGCAGTGGTCAGTATCAGGGACTCAGTCGCTGGTGGTTAGCAGATGGGCAACTTCATGGTGAATTGACGTTGCCGTTGGCCTTGGGGGTTGTTGGCGGTGCCACACGGGTTTTACCACTCGTACGGGTCAATCAACAACTCGCTCAGATCACGACAGCCCGGCAGTTAATGGGACTTACGGCCGCCGTTGGCCTTGCACAAAATGTTGCGGCACTGCGCGCTTTAGTGAGCGATGGCATTCAACGGGGGCACATGGCACTACAGCGCAAATCCCTGGCCTTATCGGTGGGCGCGACACCAGCCGAATTACCAGCGGTGCTCGATCGGTTGAAAACCATTACCCAGCCGACCACAACACAGGCACAAGCAGCTTTGGCTGCCATTCGACAAGAAAATTTAAAGAAATAGGTGAATAGACAAACATGCAAGCAAAAGATGTGCAACTCAATACGGAGGTGCAAGGCCTGTTAGACCAAGTTAACGCCTTGTATCCGGGTAAGGTGTCGGTATCTTTTATTAGTGATCAACAAGTGGGGTTTGTGCGCCACGATCAGGCTCAGCAAGTTAAAGTGGGCGATGATATTGTCATTCAGGTTGCTGATCTGACCGCGCCAAACTACACAGCAGCTCATGAGCTGGTTCATTTACTCATGGTACTGTCTGGCTTTCCCCAAGTTTTCTTCTCCTTAACTACGGGACAACCGCAGTTGGATGAACAACTTATGATTATGGGGACGGAACTATATGACATCGTTAGCCATGTGGTAGTCGTTAAAGAGCAGCAAAAACATCAGCTGATCACTGACGAGATTAAACAGCTTTACTTAAACGGAGTCACGGCAACTTTGAAGCCAGAACCAACACCAGTTGATGACGAAATGACGTTACGAACGCTGACACTATTGGATGCGTTGGTCTTTTTCGGGACGGGCGATCAAGCGGTTATGGACCAGTTTGAACGAGACTATCCGATTAGTTTAGCGGCTGCAAAAAAGCTTTACGCAATTATTACCGAAAAACCAGTGACGTCACCATTCTCTTTACGTCGCAATGTCGTCAAACTCTTCAAGGCATTTGATGAACAGTTGGAGGCTTGGCACTTGCCAGCCCTGCACAATACAGAGTTCACGACGCTATCGAGTGTATTATCTCAGCGTCAATTGGGCCTAGAAGTGAAGCAAGTCTTTGAATTTTATCACTCAGATATGCACGAAAAGACAACTCAACGCCGGGCTTATGTTGGAATCAATCGAACGGATCAACAAAATGCGTTTGTTCTGCCAGCACCGGCGCCTAAAGAAGACTCACCAGAGTACTTTACTAAGTATTATAATTTGACAGTTGAGGAGCTCTTTAAGCAATTGAAGATGCCATATATTTTACGGTAACCATAACGTTATGAAGGGATGATGGGGATGGCAGCAACTTTACAACAGGCATTCGATGCAGCTAAACACATTGTTTTCTTAACGGGTGCTGGGGTATCAACACCGTCAGGGATTCCGGATTACCGCTCGAAAAATGGCTTGTATACCGGTCATCGCAACGCGGAATACTATTTGAGCCACACGTGTTTGGCTCAGGAACCCGAGACGTTCTACGATTATGTCAAACAAAATTTATATTATCCGCAGGCGCAACCCAATGTCATTCATACCAAGCAGGCGGCGCTAACCCAACAAGGACGGGCGACAGTCATCACGCAAAATATTGACAACCTGTATCGACTGGCGAAAACGCAACATCTGATTGAGTTTCATGGGAATCTATATCGGGTATATTGCCAGATCTGTGGGCAAGAGGTTGCTTGGCAAGACTATTTGCAGTCACCTTATCATGAGAGTGATGGCGATTGGCTACGGCCAGATGTCGTCCTTTACGAAGAGGGACTGAATCAAGTCAATGTTCAGCGAGCGGTTGCTGCTATGCAGACGGCCGATCTCGTTGTAATTGTCGGCACGTCAATGCGTGTTTATCCGTTTGCTGGTTTATTAGATTATCGGGCGCCACAGGCCCAAGTTGTGGCGATTAATCAAGAGTCGCTGAATTTGGGAATTGATTATCAAATGATTCAGACAGATGCAACGAGTTTCTTTGAAACGTTAATCGTATAGGGGGGTCTAGCAATGAGCCATCAGGAGATTATCCAAGAGCTGCGCCAACTGGTGCGCCGATTGCGTTGGCTAAATGTGCTGCAATTGATTCCCGATACGTTGATTATCTATGGCATTTTACAATTGGCTTTTGGCGGGCAGATTGTGACGTTGTTCAATCAGAGTTTTGCGCGGCAACAGGCGGTTTTAATAACGGTTCTGTTTGCCTTAATTGATTTATGCGTGACGGGCATTCGGTATAACGACCGTTTAGCTGGTAAACGCCTGATTAGTCAGTTAAATGGGCGTTTGACAACACCGGAGGCTGAACTAATTAAGCAATTTGAACGGTTTAAGTGAGGGGGGATTGGATGATTACCATTGGATTGACCACTTGGAAAGAACATCCCGCTTTGATTGGCGGTGAGGAGCGCCCTGTAACCCTGACTGAATACGCAGGACGTTTACCTGTCGTTGAGTTAGATACGCCCTTTTACGGTATCCCTCGCCAAAGTACGGTGGCGAATTGGCAAGCGGCAGTACCTGATGGGTTTCAATACATTTTGAAAGCCAATCAGGTCATGACGCGCCATGATCGGCAACACCCTCTGGAGGAAGCAGGGATTACAGCGGCTTTTGACCAGTTCATTATGGCCATTCAGCCCATGGTAACGGCCGGAAAACTCATGACGGTGCTGTTCCAGTTTCCACCGTTCTTCAATCGGACAACGGCGAATATTCAATATTTACGCGATGTTCGGCTGAAAATGGGAAAACTGCCGGTAGCCGTCGAGTTCCGGAGTCCCAGTTGGTTTGAGACACCGGGCATGACTGCGGATGTCATGGCCTATCTCCAGTCGTTGAAGTTAACCAATGTGACGACTGATGAGCCCCACAACTTAAATGATGGGATTCCGTTAGTCGAAACGGTCACGACACCGGAGTTAGCAGTGGTGCGGCTTCATGGTCGCAATGCACAAGGCTGGTTCAACCAGGGCACTGATTGGCGGAAGACCCGTACGCTTTATCGTTATAGTGAAGCCGAATTGCAAGACATTGCTGCATTGGTGAAACGGGTCGCACAGCATGCCCAACAGGTGTGTGTGATTTTTAACAACAATTCAGCTAAGGACGCGGCACCTAATGCGTTACGGCTACAGAAAATTTTAGGCTTACATTGGCAGAATCTGGCGCCACAACAGCTAGACTTGTTTTGAAGTAGTAGCGGTTAGTTCTATGGCTCACTGGTGGTTTAAATTACCGCCCTCTGGTCGCGTCAAATGGGCTGGAATAACCACTAATATGAGATGTTTGTGACGGCCAAGAAAAATCAGCGTCTACAGTTGCCTGCAAAAGACACTAGCAGATTTATCCATAAAACCCCGGTTGTCTGCTATGGCTCAACCGGGGTTTATGCTATACTTGATTAGAATTTACATTAGAATCTAACCTAAAAATTACGAAATAATTTAGAGCGAGGGAAGGCTTTTATTTTATGGCAGACAAACCAAGTTTTTACATTACCACGCCGATTTACTACCCATCTGGACGGTTACATATCGGTAATTCTTATACGACAATTGCGTGTGACACGGTTGCTCGTTACAAGCGGAGCAATGGGTATGATGTGTTCTTCTTAACCGGGACAGATGAACATGGCCTGAAGATTGAAGATAAGGCCAAGGCCCAAAACCAAACGCCTCAAGAATATGTGGACGGCATGGCGACGGGCATTAAGCAGCTGTGGAAGACGTTAGAGATTTCCAATGACAAGTTCATTCGGACAACAGACCATGAACACGTGGCCGCTGTTCAGGCGATCTTTGACCGGTTACTCAAACAGGGTGATATTTACCTGGGTGAATATGAAGGCTGGTACTCCGAAGATGATGAAGAATACTTTACGGAAACCCAATTGGCCAAAGTCTATCGGGATGCCGATGGCAAAATGATCGGTGGGCAAGCGCCTTCTGGTCATGACGTCTCTCTAGTAAAGGAACAATCCTACTTCTTCAAAATGAGTAAGTATGCTGACTGGTTGTTGGATTTCTACCACAGCCATCCGCACTTTATCCAACCAGAATCACGAATGACAGAAATGATTAATAACTTCATCAAGCCTGGATTGGAAGACCTCGCTGTTTCGCGGACAACTTTCAGCTGGGGGGTACCAGTCAAGAGTGATCCTAAGCACGTTGTTTACGTGTGGATTGACGCTCTTTTAAACTATATCACCGCGTTGGGTTACACTAGTGATGATGATGGCCTCTTTAAGAAGTTCTGGCCCGCTGATGTGCAAATGGTGGGTAAAGAAATTGTTCGTTTCCATTCCATCTACTGGCCAATTGTGCTCCATGCCTTAGGGCTAGAAATGCCCAAGGAATTATTTGCCCACGGTTGGTTATTGATGAAAGACGGCAAGATGTCTAAATCTAAGGGTAACGTGATTTATCCAGAAACCTTGGTTGATCGGTATGGGTTGGATGCGTTGCGGTACTATCTGATGCGAGCAATGCCTTACGGTAATGATGGGGTCTTTTCACCAGAAGACTTTGTTGATCGGCTAAACTATGATTTGGCTAATGATTTGGGGAATCTATTGAACCGAACCGTTGCAATGATTAACAAATATGAGGGTGGTCAATTACCACAATATCAAGCTGGAGTTACCGAGTTTGATGCTGATTTGGAAGCCACAGCAGCCGCAGTCATCACGAACTATCATGACTTGATGAACCAAATGCATTTTGCTGATGCTTTGGCAGAAATTTGGAAGTTAGTGGCGCGGAGTAACAAGTATATCGATGAAACGGAACCTTGGAAGTTAGCCAAAGATGATAGCAAGGCTACAGAGTTGGCTGCTGTTATGGCTCATTTGGCTGCTAGCTTGCGGGTTATTGCCACGCTTATCAGTCCAGTTATGACGCATGCCCCTAAGGAAATCTTTGACCAATTGGGCTTAGACGTTGCCACCTTAACGATGACGGACTTGGCGTTAGCTGATCTACCAGCAGGTAAGCAAGTCGTCGCTAAGGGAACCCCTATTTTCCCACGGATTGATGTGCAAGAAGAAGTCGACTTTATTCAGGGTAAGATGACCAAGTCAGAAAAGACGAAGGGACGGGCAGCCATGGCCGCTAAAGCAGAAGCCCAACAGGCCGCTAATGAACCAGCGGCTGAGGACTTAACCTTAACCAAGCCGGAAATTCGGTTTGATAAGTTCGAAAAAATTGAATTACGAGTCGCTGAAATCAAAGCCGTTGACCATGTTGACGGGGCTGATAAATTACTGAAGTTCCAATTAGATGCTGGCGATCAGGGGACCCGGCAAATTCTTTCCGGAATTGCTGAGTGGTATCCAGAACCACAAGAACTAGTGGGCAAGAAGGTCGTCATTGTGGCAAACTTGAAGCCACGAAAGATGAGAGGACAAGTTAGTCAAGGGATGTTATTGTCTGCCGAAAACGATGGACAAGTGACCTTGCTGACCTTACCTGACAGTCTGGTTAACGGTTCTGACGTTAGCTAGAATGGTGTCGGGCACACATGTCTGACCGGTGATTGTTGTATGTCTAACATAAAACGTGGACGGTAGAGGCGTTAAGCCGTCCGTCCACGTTTTTTAACTTAAGGAAAAGGAGACCCATGATGAAAATCTTTGATTCGCATACCCATCTCAATAGCGAAGAATTTCTGGATGACGTGCCGGGGTATCTCAAACGCGCGGCTGAGCTGGGCGTGGTTAAGATGACCAATATTGGCTCCAACACGCAGTTGAATGCGGATGCCATTAAGCTGGCTCACCAATATGACCAGTTATTCGCCGCAGTTGGTTGGCATCCCGAGGACTCAAAGAATTATGATGCCGCGGCTGAAAAATTACTTGAAGAACAATTGACAGATAGTCGCGTAGTCGCATTGGGTGAAATTGGCCTGGATTATCACTGGGATACGTCACCCCAAGACGTGCAACGGCGGGTATTTGCTCGGCAAATTGCGATTGCTAAAGAAGTTGGTAAACCGATAGTGGTTCATAATCGGGATGCTTTTGCCGACACGTACCGTATCATTAAAGAAGCTGATATTCGCGATATCGGCGGTGTTATGCATAGCTTTAATGGTGACCCCGAGTGGCTAAAGAAGTTTCTTGATTTGGGGATGCACATTTCTTATTCAGGTGTCGCTAGTTTTAAGAATGCCCACGAGGTCCACGATGCCGTTCGCGCGACACCATTAGATGTGATGATGGTCGAGACGGATGCGCCGTATTTGACACCTGAACCGCATCGTGGCGAGCAAAATGAACCGGGCTTTACGCGTTACACGGTGGAAGCGATCGCTAAAGAACGTGAGACGACACCGGAAGTAATTGCGGCTGCCACGTTTAAAAACGCAGAGGAGTTTTATAAGATTGAAGAAGATTAAAGAAGTCCTAGTGGTTGAAGGCAAGGACGATACGAAGCAAATTAATCGCGCGGTGAATGCTGATACGATTGAAACACGGGGGTCCGCTATTGACGATGATACGTTGACGTTAATTCAAAAATTGGCGGATCAGCGTGGCGTGATCATTTTTACAGATCCTGACTTCTCAGGTGAAAAAATTCGCAAGATTGTGGCTGAAGCCGTTCCGAATGCCAAGCACGCGTTTTTACCTAAAGCGGCGGGACGTCCGGAAAAAGCGGGTGGTTCACTGGGCGTCGAACATGCCAGTCCAGACGCTATTCGCGCGGCTCTCGATCACGTTTATACAGAGACAACGGCAGCCCCTACCTTGATTACGCATGATGATTTGCTGGCGGCAGGGTTAATTGGTGGTGCTGGCGCTAAAGCACGACGTGAACAATTGGGAGAGATTCTCCAGATTGGCTACGTTAATGGCAAACAACTTGAAAAACGACTACGGATGTTTGGTATTCAGCCAGCCGATTTTGCCGCTGCCTTACAGCAGGTCCGTGAAAAGGAGCAATCACATGACAAATGAACTTCCTGAAATTGGATCACCAGCCCGTACCAAGGCGATTTTGAACCGCTATCGCCTGGTAGCTAAAAAGAGTCTCGGGCAAAACTTCCTGTCTGACCTCAATATTTTACGTAATATTGTGGCTGCGGGTGATGTGAATGATCACGATAATGTGATTGAAATTGGGCCCGGGATTGGGGCGTTGACCGAGCAAATTGCCAAACGGGCCCACAAGGTGGTGGCGTTTGAGATTGATGAGAACCTCTTGCCGGTCTTAGATGAAACCTTGATGGATTATAAAAATGTTAAAATCATCAATGAAGACATCTTAAAGGCCAATTTACCAGCAGTGGTAGCAGATGAATTCGAAGCAGATCGGCCTTTGAAGTTAGTGGCCAACTTGCCGTATTACATTACGACACCAATCTTGATGGGCGTTTTGCAGAGTACGGTTAGGTTTGAGGCAATTGTGGTTATGATGCAGGCTGAAGTGGCCGAACGACTAGTCGCCGAGCCAGGAACGAAAGCCTATGGCTCTTTATCAGTGATTATGCAGTACCGGGCGCACGTGGAGATTGCTTTCAATGTTCCTCGAACAGCGTTCATTCCCCAACCTAACGTGGATTCAGCCATTATTCGCTTGACGCCACGCGAAGCACTACCAGTGAATCCGTACGAAGACAAGGCTTTATTTAGTTTTGTTAAGGGGTGCTTTGCACATCGTCGAAAATCGTTGTGGAACAATCTTCAGGGGATTTTTGGTAAACAGCCAGAGGTTCGTGAACGAATTGAAACAGTTTTGAATCAAACGGGTATTTCGCGTCAGCTGCGGCCAGAACGCTTAACGCTGCTTAATTTTATCGAATTAACGAACGCTTTCCACAATGAGGGATTGATGTAACCCTTACCAACTATGGATTCTTGCGGTTTTGAGGGTGTTGTGGTATAATTTGCAATTTTTGTGAAACGATGATATAATTGTTTCACAGAGGTGAAGTGCATGCCAACAAGTTTAGCGAACATTAAGAACAAACTGGACGATCGCATTGGCGAAAAGCTCATGGTGATTGCTCAGGCCGGTCGTAAAAAAACGACAGAGCGGCATGGAATTCTTCGGGAAACTTACCCAGCAGTTTTTGTGGTTGATTTAGACCAAGATGAAAACTCGTTCGAACGGGTTTCCTACAGTTATACCGATATTTTAACCAAGAACATCGAAGTTGACTTTGATGAATAAATAATTGGGCCGGATAAGGCCTTTTTATTTTGCCGTCAACCATAGTATAATGGGCTTAATCAGATTCACGAGAACAGTAGACGATGCGTCTACTTGAGAAGTAAGGTGGAGCTCATGCAACTGATCGAAAAGGCGCCAGCCAAGATAAACCTCGGGCTCGACACGCCTTACCATCACCAAGATGGGGCGGAAGAGTGGAATATGGTTATGACGTCCGTTGACTTGGCTGACTATGTGGAAATTCAAACGTTGACGAAGCATAAGCGGATTCGTGTGGCTTCGGATAGCGGCTTTTTGCCGAATGATCAACGGAACCTCGCTTTTCAGGCGGCCCATTTATTACAGACAAACTATGGTATTGACGAAGGGGTCAATATTCGCATTAAAAAAAATATTCCCGTAGCGGCTGGCTTGGGTGGCGGTTCTTCCGATGCTGCGGCTGTCTTACGGGGACTAAACCAATTGTGGTCGTTGGGACTTAGCTGGCAAGAGTTGGCGGAGTTGGGGTTGCAAATTGACTCCGATGTACCTTATTGTGTGTATGGTCGGACAGCACATGTACGAGGTCGAGGCGAACGGATCACACCACTATCAAAGCTTCCGGCAGCGTGGGTAGTTTTAGCTAAACCCAAGGTGAGTGTGTCGACGCCCAGCATCTTACAGCAGATTCAGTATGATCATTTGGAACACCCGGACATTGACGGCTTGTTACGCGCGATCCGCGAGCAAGATATTCAAGGAATGTGTGCGGTGATGGGCAATGCGCTGGAACCCTTGACGGCTCACCGCTATCCGGAGATCACCCAAATTAAACAGCAAATGATGAAATTTGGTGCGGATGCAGCGCAAATGAGTGGCACGGGGCCCACAGTCTTTGGGCTATGTAGTAAGCAGTCTCGAGCACAACGGGTGTTTAATGGAATGAAGGGGTTCTGTCGCGAGGTGTATTTGGTGCGGCCATTGCCTTAGAGGAGAGCTGACAAATGACGGCAGATGAAGTTTTTCAAGCGATTCAGGCAGATCCAGAAAACCAAGCTTTCACGGCGCAAGGTATTTTGCCGTTGTATCATATAGAGGAAAATGCCGAGATCCTGCTGATTAGTCAAGCGCCCAGTCGACAGGCGCAGGCATCAATGACGTTTTGGGATGATCCCAGTGGAGATCGATTGCGTAGCTGGATGGGCGTGACGAAAGACCAATTTTATCATTCCAGCAAGATTGGCGTGTTGCCGTTAGACTTTTACTATCCGGGCAAACACGCTCACGGTGGTGATTTACCACCACGGAAGGGCTTTGCGGAAAAATGGCATGCGCCGTTATTAGCGTTGATGCCTAAAGTGAAGTTGACCTTATTAATTGGTCAATATGCGCAAAAAGCTTACTTACCTAATCGGCAAAAGACGTTGACCGCCACGGTGGCCCATTTTCAAGACTACCTACCGGCGTATTTTCCGTTAGTTCACCCGTCACCGTTGAATTATGGGTGGCAAAATCAACACCCGTGGTTTATGACGGATGTGGTTCCCGTGTTGCAACAGCGAATTCAATCAATTATAAAATGAAAATCCCCCTGTAGCGGGGGATTGATCAAAAAAACAGTTCTCCCAACGACTCACCGGTCGTTAGGGGAACTGTTTTTAGTTTGTCAGATTACAGCTTGATCGTTGTAGCTGCACCATCCAGGGTGACCTGAGTGGTCTTGCCGTTTTCATGAACGTAGATGGTAGCATTACCGCTTAAACCAGTGGTTGTGACCTTGAGTTCGTTACCAGTTCGGTCAACCGTGACCTTACCAGCATCTTTGCCTTTTTGATCCACAACCGCAACACTGGTGGTACCTTCATGCATGTCGTATAAGTGAATATCCAAGTCCTTGGTGAAATCATAGTCGGCATGAACGGCCTTAGGATTCCGCAAGAGAATGGTATTTTCACGGGCGAGAACAGGGAGGTCTAACTCACTGTAGTTTTGACTGAGCCACTTACCATCTTTGACATCGTAGAATTCGTTGTCATCGATAATGCTGGTCCATTTGCCAGCTGGCAGATAGAGGTTGACATGACCTTCATGATTGAAGACCGGTGCCACCAGAATTTGACTTCCCAACATATATTGGTTATCCAACGTGTGCGCCGTGAGGTCTTGGGTAAAGTCAAACCACATTGGCCGCATTAGTGGGTTACCATAAGCGGCGTTATGAGCTGCTTGGGTGTACAGGTAGGGCATTAAGGATAGTTTCAAATTGACATACTTGCGCGTATTTTCCACGGCTTCGTCATCGAAGTTCCATGGGACCCGGTAAACGTTACTACCGTGATAACGACTGTGAGAAGATAGCAAACCAAATTGCGTCCACCGCTTGTACAGATCAGCCGTTGGTGTATCGGGGCCATCCTCGAAACCACCAATGTCATGACTCCAAAAGGCAAAGCCAGAACTCAAGAATGACAGCCCACCATGTAAGGTGTCGGCCATGTTCTTGAAGGTGGACAAGGCATCGCCACCCCAGTGAACCGGGTACTTTTGAGAACCGACTGTTGCGGAACGGGCAAAGACGACAGCTTCACCTTTCCCCTTGGCTTCTTCAATGGTTTCAAAGACCGCTTGGTTGTATTGTAGGGTGTAGTAATTGTGTTCTCGTTTCGGGTCGGAGCCATCAAAGAAGACGGCATCGTCGACTGGAATCCGTTCACCAAAGTCGGTCTTAAAGCAATCAACCCCCATATCAAGTAGGGCTTGAAGCTTGCTCTTGTACCACTTCACGGCGTCAGGGTTGGTAAAGTCCACGAAGGCGTTACCGGCCTGCCAGAGATCCCATTGCCAAATGGTGCCATTTTCACGCTTGACGAAGTAGCCTTTTTCTTTACCTTCTTCAAACATCTTCCCTTTTTGGGCGATGTACGGGTTGATCCAAACACAGACCTTAATACCGCGGTCGTGAATCTTCTTAATTAGGCTAGCGGGATCTGGGAACTCGTCACGATCCCATTCCATGTTGCTCCATTCGAAGCCCTTTTGCCAGAAGCAGTCAAAGTGGAAGACATCTAGTGGAATATTGCGTTCCTTCATGCCATCGATGAATTTCATGACTGTTTTTTCACTGTAGTCTGTGGTAAATGAGGTGGTCAACCACAAGCCGAAAGACCATGCTGGTGGTAATTGCATTTGACCGGTCAGTTGGGTGTATCGGTGCAAGATTTCTTGTGGCGTTGGCCCATAGATGACATAGTATTGCAGTGATTGACCTTCAGTACTGAATTGTACCCGGTCAACATTTTCAGAGGTAATCTCGAAATCGACCGTTTGTGGTTGGTCAACGAAGACACCGTAGCCAGCATCCGTTAAATAGAAGGGGATGTTCTTGTAAGATTGTTCAGAAGCTGTCCCACCATCTTGATTGGTGATTTTGACCTCTTGACCATTCTTAATGAAGTTACCAAACCGTTCACCGAGACCATAAACCTTGTCGTCTACGCCCACGTTCAGTTGTTCGCGCATGTAATCCTTATTAGTTGAGGAATCATGGATGACCCCTTGGGCCTTGTCTAAGGATTGGGTCAACAAATGATCCCCATTTAAGAAGTCTAATTGGAACGCCTGCTTAAAGGGAATCCGGGCCGTTAGTCCGCCAGAGGTAAAGGTCAATTCATCATTGCCCGTGGTAATGGCAACATCTGGGTTTTGATTGTTGATATGGTAGGCGGGGCCTTTTTCGCTTTGATCGAAGTGCGTCAGCTTAACACCAATCACCCCTTCAACGGGTGAGGTTAGGTCGATCGTACTCATTCCTAGGTTAAGTTCGTCGCCGCGTTCATTGATAAACTTGAATGGCGCGTACAGCGTTAATTTGTTATCAGTTTGCTTGTAGTCAAAGACTTCTCGTGGGGATTCAATTTGGTATTGTGGTCGGGTTAACCAGTAGCCGTTCGTAAACTTCATGGAAGAACACCTCTCAAAATTTTTAGAAAATTGAATTTCTTAATCGACAAACTCAGTGTACTTGTGGTTTTTGCAAATGTCAACGCTTTCATTTAGCCAAAAGCATGAAATAGTGACGACTCATGTAGTAAATTGGTTTACTAAACCAACTGGGTATTGACAAGTGTAAGCGGTTCCAGTATGCTTAGTTTCGAAAATTGAATTTTCTTGAATGTCGACGATTCAGCATTAATTTTCAGTATCACATAATGGATTCATAAACTATAGAGGTGTTTAATATGAGTGAAAATGCTGCTAAAGCCGAGCCAGCCATGAAAAATATGGTTCCTTGGAACGAGCGAATTGCCTATAGCTTTAGTGACTTCGCCTGCAACTTGTCCTTCCAAATGGTGGGAACATACTTAATGATTTTCTATACCGATACCTTTGGCCTAAGTGCTGCGGCTGTCGGAACGTTATTCTTAGCTGCTCGGATTGTGGATGCCTTTGATGGGCCTTTCTGGGGGATCATGATTGACCATACCCACACCAAATGGGGGAAGAGTCGACCGTACTGGTTATGGTTCTCAATTCCATTTGCAGTCTTCTGTGTGTTAGTCTTTACGACACCCAATATGAGTTTAACCGGTAAATTAGTCTGGGCTTACGTCACTTATATTGGGGTCGATGTGCTTTACTCGGCAGTTAACATTCCTATTACCTCAATTTTGCCATCATTAACGAGTAACCCACAAGAACGGGTCACATTATCCACTATTCGACAATTCATGGGAACTGCTGGTGCTACGTTAATCACCGGGATTACGTTGACAATGGTTGCTTTCTTTGGTCACGGATCAACCACTAGTGCTCGCGGTTGGTTTATCTGGGCCTTGATTGTCGCTGTAATTGTGGTGGTCATCTTTGGCTTTGTCTTCAAGTACACCACTGAACGGGTTCAAACCAAGAGTTCTCGTAAGTCAATTCCAATTAAAGAATCTCTGAAAGCCTTGAAGCGTAACTGGCCATGGGCTATCATTATCTTCATCAACTTTATTTACTGGATGGGAATGCAAACCCGGTCACAAGTGACGGTTTACTTCTTCAAGTACAACATGCATGATGCCACGTTAGCTTCGCTTGTCTTGAGTTTACAGTTGGTGGCCTTGGTGGCCGTGGTGTTGACACCATGGACGGCTAGCCGAATTGGTAAGCGAAACACCATGCTCGGTGGGATGATCTTGGCCGTGATTGGTCAATTACTCTTGAGCTTGGGCGCTAACAATCTGAGTGTACCAATGATTATCTTTGCGACAATTATTGGTTACTTAGGAACGGGTTATGTGTCTGGTTTAATTGCCGTTATGTTGGCCGACGCCGTGGATTATGGCGAATGGATCAACGGTGTCCGGGCCGAAGGAATTGTAACGTCATTTTCTAGCTTCAGTGCCAAACTGGGGATGGGAATTGGTGGTGTGATCACTGGTTGGATTTTGACTGGGACTGGTTACGTTGCCAACAAGACCCAAACGGCTGGTGCCTTACACGGGATCGAATTAAACTACATTTGGGTACCACTCTTGGGCTTTGCCTTATCCGGAATTGCGTTGATGTTCTACCATGTTGATGGCATCGAAAAGAAGATGCAAAGCGACTTGGCTGAAAAGCATGCTCGTGAAAACGCCGAAGACGGTGAATAAATCAAAAAGTGAGTGACCCAAGATGATTATCAATAAGGATGTCATGCGGGACCATAACGAACGGTCCGTTCTCCAAACAATTGTGAACCACGGCCCCATTTCAAGAACCGAAGTTTCTAAGCTCTTAGGACTCAATAAAGTCACGGTTTCTGACATTATTGGGTCGTTGACTGAACGCAAGCTGGTTACGAGTCAGGGCGAGGCCCGAGCTGCCGCTTCCGGCAGTGGTCGCCGGCCGGAATTAGTGGCTTACAATGTGACGTACGGCTACGTGATTAATTTCAGCATTTCCGGCTTAACGTTAGAAATGTTGGTCACGCAACTGGATGGACGGGCACTTGAATATAGTCAAAGTCCGATTGATAATCTAACGGTGCACCAAGTTGTTGCCAAAATGGAAGAAATGGTTCGGCAGCTACCTAAATTCAAAGTGGACAATGGTTTACAGGCGATTTCCATTGCGATTTTTGGGGTGGTTTATCAAAATGAAATTATCAGTTCACCGTTCGTGGACTTTGAAGATGTTGATTTGGTGGGCCATTTTGAGCAGCGCTATCATGTTCCAGTGATTATGGAAAATGAAGCGAACTTGTCAGCGATCTTTGAACAGGATTACAGCAAGCAAGAATTACAAAGCTTGGTGTCAATTAGCATTCACGAAGGCGTTGGTGCCGGAATCTTGCTAAATAAACAATTGTATACCGGAAACTACGGTCGAGCTGGTGAAGTTGGGCAAATGCTACTCACTGAACCGGACAAGCCACGGCAGCGACTGGCTAAGTTGACGAATTTCGATCAGGAATGGTCACAATCGGCTTTGCTAGCTAAAGCTGCCCGTCTGAAAGGGCGACCGACATACACGCTAGCAGACTTGGTGCGGGCTAATGAACAAGGGGATGCGCAAATCACACATCTAATTGAGGACTTTTGCTATCAACTGGCGGTGGTGACGAGCAATTTGATTATTGCGTACGATCCACAACTGGTGTTCTTCAATTCCCCATTGATTGACCAGTTACCGGAAATTTTGAAAAATGTTCAAATGAAATTGAGTTTTATGCCACTAGTGCCACCACTGGTTATGTCTAAGGACGTTAAGTATGCCACGCTGTTAGGTGGGGCCTCCTTAGCCATTCACAAGGTGTTGGACATGACTGGCACGCGGTTAATTCTGCACCATTAGTGCCACCGAAAAAATACGATACGGCCAGCTCGCGGTGAGCAGGGCAGTATCGTATTTTTTTCAAAATGGATTGTTGTGGTATGACAACGCAGTTGGATTCAGCTATGACAATTACTTTTGGTTGGACTTGCCCGCCCTCTGGTCGCGGTAAATGGGCTGGAATGTACTGGACAAGGCTAGAGGGTGTCACAGCGACTGAAAAATAAGTAAGGATAAACCCTAAGGAGGATGTATTGTGACTAAAAAAACATTACCAGCAGATTTTTTATGGGGAGGTGCTGTAGCAGCACACCAAGTTGAAGGCGCTTACGACGTTGGCGGTAAGGGGTTAAGCGTGGCCGATGTTATGACGGCCGCCGGGACACACGATGAACGGCGGATTACCGTCGGCGTTCAACCCAATGAGTTCTATCCTAACCATGAGGCTGTGGATTTTTATCATCAGTATCCCACAGATGTCAAACTCTTTGCCGAAATGGGCTTCAAGTGTTTTCGAACGTCGATTGCGTGGTCCCGAATTTTTCCACAAGGTGATGAGGTCGAACCCAATGAAGCTGGACTTGCCTTCTATGATCGCCTGTTTGATGAGTGTCATAAATATCATATTGAACCGGTCGTGACGTTGTCTCATTTTGAGATGCCCTATCACTTAGTGACCAAATACGGTGGTTTCCGAAGTCGGCAGACGATTAAATTCTTTACCCGCTTTGCTCAAACGGTCTTTGAACGTTACCGCGACAAGGCGACCTACTGGCTGACCTTTAACGAGATTAATAATCAAATTAACTACGATCGGGCCTTCACGCTCTTTACCAATTCAGGTATTCAAGTACAGCCGGGAGAAAACGCTGAAGCAGTGATGTATCAAGCCAGCCATTACGAGGTTGTTGCTAGTGCGATTGCGGTTCAAATCGCCCACACAATTAATCCGGACTTTCAGGTTGGGGCGATGGTCGCATTTTCACCAGTTTATCCCGCCACGGATAAGCCCCGTGATGTCTTCAAAGCACAACGGGCGATGCAGGCGCGCTTCTGGTATTCCGATGTGCAAGTTGAAGGTCAGTATCCGACTTGGCTGACCAACTACTTTGAAACCAAGGGGTTTGATCTGGACATCACCGCAGCTGACTTAGTTAATTTGCGGCAAGGCACGGTCGATTATTTGGGCTTTAGCTACTACATGTCTTTTGCCACCGCGGCGACTGACGATGAGGATGACCAATTCTCTTATAACGAAACTGATGATTTAGTGACCAACCAATTTGTTCCGCAATCCGCTTGGGGGTGGCAAGTTGATCCACAAGGACTGCGGTATGGCTTGAACTGGATGAACGACCGCTACCACTTGCCTTTGTTCATTGTGGAAAATGGCATTGGCGCGATTGACCAGTTGACGGCAACTCATGAGGTCCATGATCAATACCGGATTGACTATCTGCATGACCATATCGAGCAAATGGAGTTGGCAATGACCGAAGATGGCGTGCCAGTAATGGGATACACTCCGTGGAGTGCCATTGACATTGTTTCTGCCAGCACGGGGCAATTATCCAAACGATATGGGTTCATCTATGTCGATCGGAACGATGATGGCAGTGGGAGCCTCGCTCGCTACCGTAAGGACTCATTTTATTGGTATCAACGGGTAATTGCCTCGAATGGGGCTGACTTAACGCCGACTGGTGGTGAACATGATGGCAGTGAAGCGTGATCCTTTATTAGTGATTGATATCGGCGGTACTACGGTTAAATATGGTGTGTGGCAGGCAGAACAGCTCACCGATAAAGGAAAATTCATGACCCCCGCTACGTGGCCGGAGTTATTAGCAGCGTTGACACAGTTAAAGGTGAGACAGACCAGCGCTATTACGGGGGTCGCCATCAGCTTACCTGGAAGTGTTGATCCAATGGCTGGTAAAATTTCAGGGACGAGTGCCGTGAGTTATTTGAATAATTTTCCGATTAAGGCCGTCTTGACCCGTGCCTTAGGTGTTCCGGTAAGTATTCAAAATGATGCGAATTGTGCGGCATTAGCGGAGTTATGGCAAGGAAATGCTCAAGGGCTCGACAGTGCGGTCTTCATGATTATCGGAACCGGGATTGGGGGTGCGGTAGTGATGAACGGACAGCTCATGACCGGCCCGCAGCAGTTTTCCGGTGAGTTTGGTTACATGGTGATGAACGAGCAGGGAGCAACGCTGAGCGAAATTGGGAGTCCGGTAAAAATGGCCGCCCGGTTTACCCAATTGGAACACTTGGCGACGTCGGTATCTGCCCAGACAGTCTTTCGGGCGGCCCAAGCTGGTGATCCCGTTGCCCAGACTTGTGTGACCGAGATGACCCATTGGTTGAGTTGTGGGGCCTTCAATCTGTCTGTTGGGTTGAATCCCCAACGGGTATTAATTGGCGGAGGAATCTCGGCACGGCCGGGTTTCGTCGCTGACTTACAGGATCAGGTTCAACAGTTAATGGTGGCGCACCACGCACCATTAACCGTTGATCTACAGCCCTGCCGTTTCTTAAATGATGCCAACTTGATTGGCGCAGCGGCTCAGTTTTATGCGGAACATCCGGCCAGTGCCGCATTAAGCGCTAATGGAAACGAGTAATGACATGTGATAAATGGAGCCTGGGAAAAAATCTCAGGCTCTTTTTTGTGTTAGGTTGGTGAAAAATTTATCATGAGAGAACATAGCAATTTGTTGACGTTTTCTCATTTAATTTTAATATTATAAGTAACGGTTGAGAGTTAGACGAGGGGATAAATGGAGGTGGGACAATGATGAGCATGCAAGTTCGGACGGTGGGAGCGTATCTTTGGTCATTAGCCCAAGGCACCCTGGTCCTAGGAGCTTTGCTGGCAATTGCTGGTGAAGGTGGTGGCGGTCACTGGTCATTTCAAGTCACTCCGTTTGTTAGCTGGGTGATGCTAAGCTGGCTGGTCTGTTACCCGATATTACGAAAAACTTATCGCCGACTGTATCAGCAGAATAATCAGGAAATGGCGTCCTATAAGAAGCGATCATTAGATTTACACCATCAGGATATGGCCAATAGCCATCAGGGATATCGGTGGTCACCTAATGGGGTGTCAACCAATCCCTGGGAATATAACTTGGCAAATACGCAAAGTACTGATGAAATTTTGAATCCGATTTATATTTTTTGTGTCCATCAGTGGATCACTTTTTTATTGTTGATGTTTGGCCCATTGTTAGTGTTAGGTGTCTGGCTGGTTAAAGGCATTAAGTGGGTCGTCAAGCCAAAGTAGGGGTAAGGGGATGACGACATGGCACAGGTCATTGGGGAATACGGATTACTTGGATTCATATCAATAGTGGGTATTGTAACAATTGTGAATGGGTCCAGCTATCGAAAAGAAAGTCTGTGGTTGCAGCTTTCAGGCTGGCTGAACGTGGGATGCCTATTGATAGGGCGGCTGAGCTTTTTTCTACTCCGGCCGTTGTTTAGCGATATTATCGCCGTGTTGGCCGGTATCATTTGGTTGGCGGCGTTGTAACATGGTTGGGGAATGGGGCGGATTCACTGGCAACATCATGTGGCTCGGTTAGCAGTGTTACTGATTCTAGTTAGCCTAGCAATTGATTAATTTATAAAAGGGAGAACGTGGTCATTGGCGACCAGGTTCTCCCTTTTGAAAGTAGTTTAAGATTAATCGCTATCCAGACCATTACGGCGATAAGCGTAAAGAAACAGGCCCACGCCGATAACTAGCCAAATAAGTAGCACGGCAATATCTTGGAAATCCCAGTGATAGCCCTGACCCAAGGTTTGATCGACCAATCGAGTGAGGATCCCCGAATAGGTTAGGTTGGCAAGCATCTCAAACGTGTGGTTGAGAACGCGGAAGAAGGGCAGCATGGTGAAGATAAATAGCAACGGCATGCTGACGATCCCAGCCTGTGTTTGATTTTTTGACAAGATTCCCGTCATGTAACCCAGTAACATGCTGATGAGCGCACAGATGGTAGATATTAACAGAAAGCTGCCCCAGGGAATGACGGACCACGCCACCCCAGCAATAGGGATCATTAGAACGTTAACTACTTCAATAATTACCAGTACTGGTAAAGCACTGCCAATGAAGAAATCTAATCCGCTGACAGAAGCAGTCATCAAGACGCGTAGGGTGTGTTTTTCCTTTTCTTCGGCCAATGGACCACTGCACATCATAATACCACCCATAACGGTGTTGAATAGCAGGCCGAAACTAAGCAAGTAGGCGCCACCCATGGCACTCGCAGCGTCGGCGGCAGTTGATTGGTCGTGAATAATTAGACGTAATAGATAGACCATTAACATCGAAAAGGCGGGGATAAATGAAATGGATAAGTTATGAATAATCATGTGAAGCTTGAGTTGTGCAATTGCCTGAATTTTTTGCCAGTGGCGGTTCATTCTAAATTCCTCCCGGTAACTTCTAAGAAAACGTCTTCTAGTGTGGGCTCTCCTGAGTGAATGGTCACAATATGACCAGCGGTTATTTCCCGGGCAATAATCGTCTGCCCAGCTGGACCACTGAGGGTTTGTGCGGCAGTCTCTCCCTGAAATAAGACACGATAATTTTGATGCCGGTTATATTTTAACCGTAAGGCTTGTGGTGTACCCAACTCAACGATTTGACCGTCGTTAAGTAAAGCGACTTGGTCACAAAGTTTAGTGGCTTCGGTCATGTTGTGCGTGGTGAGAAAGATAGCAGTTCCTTGATCTCGAAGATCTCGGATTAAGTGATGAATCGCCAGTGCCGTGCTGGGATCTAAACCACTAGTTGGTTCGTCTAGAAATAGGACTGCTGGGGCATGCAACACGGCGCGTGCTAAGATTAATCGTTGTCGCTGTCCTTGTGACAGCTTTCCTGCCAATTGCTGCTGTTGTTCGCTGAGGCCGACGCGGGCTAGTAGCGGGGTAACCTTCGTCGTAGCAACGCCCAATAATTTGGCAAAGAAACGAAGGTTGGCGGTAACCGATAATCGGTCGTACAGGCCACTATTGTGGGTAACGATCCCCACATGTTCATAAATGGCGGGTGTTAATTGGGTGACGTCGTGTCCTAAGACAGTGGCCGTCCCGGCACTGGGAGCGAGTTGCCCAGTTAAAATTTTAAGGGTCGTTGTTTTACCAGCACCCGAGGGGCCGAGAAAACCGAAGATCTCTCCTTGATGAACGGTAAAGGAAAGATCACGTAGCGCACTAGTGGTTTTAAAATGTTTCGCTAGATGCTGAACCTGAATGGCAGTGGTTGTCATGTGTCGTTGCTCCTTTGAGGTTTAAAATAGATTAGGTCACAGGACTTAATCGCTGCCTCTAATTTAGCAACATCGGGACGATATGTCGTTAAAATCGGGTCAATTGTGCTGAATGATTGGCGAGTAGTGACCACAGTAAGGTGGGTGGTACCACTAAAAAGAGATCAAAGTGCGTAATTCTTCCAGCCGGGTGCGTGATAAAGGAAGTTTAGGCGCTGGATGGCCCTTGAGAATAAGGGTATAGCTGTTGCGTGAATAGCTAATCAGTTCGGCGATTCGCTGTAAATTAACTAAGTAGGAACGGTGACACCGAAAGAAACCAAAGCGTTGAAGTTTGGCTTCCAGTTCTGTCAGCGTCAAGGTAGAGGAAAAGGTATCATTGCCAACGTGGACCGTACTGATGGAATTGATGCTTTCGATGAAGTCAATTTCGTCAGGACTAAAGAAGATGGTTTTATCGTCTTGTTTGCAGGCAATCTTAAAGACTTGTGTGGGTTGAATAGCGGGACCGGTCGTGTCAGGCGTATCTGGTTTTAAATCGACGCTTTCTAATCCCGTTGGGCTGTATCGATAAATGGTGTCACTGACTAGGAGGAGTTCTTCCAAGTAAGGAGCGGTGCAGATAACGGTCACACCCGATTGTCGTAGGTATGTGAGTCCTTGAAGGTACAGCTGAATCCCGTCATCGCTGAGTTCATTTAGGGGATTTTCTAAGAAGGCTAAATCAGGATGTAAAACAACCAGGCGTAAAAGGACAACGCGCTGTTGTTGGTCTTGACTCAGCCGTTTTAGTGGTAGATGCCAGACCTCATGAAGGGCTAGTGCTTCTTGGGCAGCCGCAAGGTCGATTGGATGAGCACTAAGCTTCAGAAATAGGTGGGCGTATTGACTTACGGTAAGCTGGGGGTACCCCGCATCCGTTGTTAAATTAGCCATGATTGTGGTATCGTTTCGGACAAGTTGACCACTGGTGGGTCGGGTTTTTCCAGTCAATAAATTAAAAAAGCAACGACTTTCTTGGTGCGTGACTTTAAGCCCAACTTGGCTGCCTGTGGGGATGGTCAAGGTAATATTTTTGAGCAGCGTCCCTTGCGACGTTTGTTTTAAGACTTTTTCGAAGATAATGGGTGTCACATTATTCACGCTCCTAGTCAGTTTTCTTCATTATCTCTAACCGATTAAACCTTGTCAAAATGGTCAGGGAATTAGTGGCACGATTAGCAGTTTTTCGGTACAGTGAAGGTAATACAAAAAGAAATGGGGTAATCGTGATGAAGACTTGGCAAAAAGTAGTGAGTGGGGCTGCTGCACTTTTTGCGGTGGGTGCTGTTAGCGTACTGGGTGCCGCGGCCGGATTGTATTTAGCGGCGACAAAGTCTTATGCTCGCAGTCGCCAACAATCCAAAGAACGGGCGATTAGTGAGAATACAGCTGCTGATAATGCCTGGTATTTGCGCCATCATCCGGTTGAATGGACACAGATGACGGCGGATGGGTTATGCTTACGCGCAAGCTGGTTAGCTGCTAAGCAACCAACAACGAAAGTGGTCATCTTAGCCCATGGCCTAGGTCATGCTCGCGAGCAAATGATTCCATGGGCCCGGGTTTTTCATGAGTGGGGCTATGCCGTATTGATGCCCGATGCTCGCGCTCACGGTGAAAGCGATGGTCATACGATTGGCTATGGGTGGCCAGATAGGCACGATTACCAGGGCTGGATTACGCAGGTTATTGACCAAAACGGTGCGGACAGCCAGATTGTGCTGCTAGGAATTTCCATGGGTGCCGCGACTGTGATGGCGACGGCTGGTGAGGACTTACCAACGAATGTTAAAGCAATTATTGCCGATTCAGGATATGCTAGTGTCTTGGGTGAGGCGCGCTATCGCATGTGGCATAATTTTCATGTTCCAGCCCGGCCAACCTTAACGATTGCTGACCAATACTCACGGTGGGGCGATTACCGTTTGGCGGATGGTGACATTGCGGGACAATTGAAGAAAAGCCAGATCCCACTATTACTGATTCACGGGGCCAAGGATACGACGGTTCCGGTGGAAAACTTAGATATTTTGTACCAAGCGGCGGCCGGACCGAAACAAAAATATTGTGATCCTAACGCCGAACATATTGCTACGCGGGATGCGGACCCCGTCAAATATGATCAACTTGTCGCGGATTTTTTGTCAACGGTCATTGCGTAATCGAGTGAAACGCTGGTTGACAAGTTTTCAATATCTGGTAAACTACTAAACGGTAATCATTACTGTTTACATTTAATTTTTGAAGGATTGGGATGACGGACGTGCAGCGAAAGAAGTGGCTAAATGGGCATCAGATAGGGTTATTAGGTGTGATGGTCATGGTATTGGTCACACTAACAGGGTGTCAGCCGACTTCGACAGCTAAGCAGTCCCGACAAATTAATGTGGTTGCTACATTGGGATTTTATGGTGAAGCGGCGCAGGCAATTCTCGGCCATAGTGGCCACGTGACAACTGTGATTAATAGCCCCAGCATTGATGCTGAAAGTTATGAACCGGATATCAAAACGGCCAAACAAGTTGCCCACGCTGATGTGGTAGTTGAAAATGGCCTGGGATATGACAGCTGGATGGATCGGGTGGTTGCCGCTAATCAAGATGCCGATACCAAAACATTAACGATTGGTAAGTTGATGGGAAAAAAGACCGGTGACAATCCGCATTTATGGTCCGATCCCACCGTGATGATGACGGTAACTCAGCGACTAGTGACCCAATTCAGCCGACTGAATCCCAGTCAAGCAGCAACCTATCGTCGCCGCGGTGCCGCCTATGAGCGTCAGCTAGCAGTATTACCTAAGTTGGCGCGGCAGATCAAGCGACAGGCGAAAGGCCAGCAAGTGGCGGTTAGTGAACCTGTTTTCGATCTTGCCTTGACGGCCATGGGGTATCGTGTGAGTGACGGGCACTTTGCCCAGGCCATCGAAGAGGACAGCGATCCGACTCCGGCCGATATTACCCACCTTCAAGCGCAAATCAAACATCATCGCATCGCATTTTTTGTAGAAAATACCCAAAATTCCAGCAAGAATGTGACGGCCATGGTGCAACTCGCACGACGGTATCATGTGCCGGTAGTCAAGGTCACAGAGACTATGCCGGCCCATCAAAGCTATCGTACGTGGATGCTTAGTCAGTACCAGCAAGTCAAACGGATTCAGGAGGACAGTCACTCATGACGACAACGCCAATTTTAAAATTAGATCATTTAGGCGTGACCTTCCCCAATCACCCCGTTTTCACCGATCTGAACTTAACGATCCATCAAGGAGAATTTTGGAGTATCGTTGGTAAAAATGGGGTGGGAAAGACCACGTTAATGCGCACGATCCTACACCAACTGCGGCCAACACACGGACAGGTGCAATACTTACCGCATACCGCGGATGTCAAGATCGGGTATGTTCCCCAATTTCGTAACATCGATGCCGATTATCCGCTGACCATTCAAGATTTTATCGGCTTAAACCTCACGGGGTGGAAATGGCCCTGGTTATCGCGGTCAGAGCGGAAAAAAATTGAGCGAATTTTGACGGAAACTGGGCTAACCACGCTGGCTAAGCGGCCGATTGGTCAAGCCTCCGGTGGAGAACGACAAAAGGCCTATCTCGCCCAAGCCTTAGTGGAGGCGCCTAACTTGTTGATTCTCGATGAATCGACGGCGAGCTTAGACCCAGTAACCAAGACCGAATTACTGGATTTAGTCGTTGAGTTAAATCAACGCCTGAAGTTAACGGTGCTATTTGTCACCCATGATATTCCGATGGCCCGTAAGTACAGTTCACGTTACCTCATGTTGACCCCCCAAGGTACCGAGCAAGGACCGATTGCGGGGCTAACGCAAGAGAAGGTGTGGGAGGGTGAACATGTTTAATTATGAATTTATGCGTAACGCCTTTGCGGCGGGAACCATTATTGCGATTATCTGTGGCATTATGGGGGTCTTCGTGATTGCCCGGAATATGTCATTTTTGACCCATACCTTGTCGGAAATTGGGTTTTCCGGGGCCGCTTTCGGGGTCTTCGCTGGCTGGGCGCCGCTGAACGGGATGCTCCTGTTTACCGTTGTTAGTTCGGTCATTGTTGGTCAGTTGAGTGCGCGGAGTGAACGGCGGGAGGCTGCCACTAGTGCGATCTCGGCATTATTTATTGGGTTGGGAATTTTATTCTTGTCATTAGCCAATAAGAATGCCAGTTACGCAACCAGTATTTTATTTGGTAGCGTCATTGGCATCAGTGCCAGTGATGTGCGCCAGATGTTGTGGCTATCCATCTTAGTTCTAATCGTGGTCTTTGTGATCTATCGATTCTTAAAATTCGATTCTTTTGACCATACAGGTGCCCGGGTTAAGGGGTTATGGACCAATACCTTATCCATCACCTTCCTGGTTTTAGTCGCCTTGAGTGTGAGTGTGGCGGCCCAAATTGTGGGGTCGTTACTGATCTTCATTTTATTAACGCTTCCTGCAGCCACAGCCAAATACTTTGCCCATACCGTGAGTGGCATGATGGTCCTGGCGATTGGGTTGGCGCTAATTGGAGTCTGGGCCGGCTTAACGCTAAGCTATGTCACTAATTATCCCGTGTCGTTTTTCATCGCGGCAATTGAGGCAATTTTCTACTTTATTGCGTTGGGATGGCAACGACTTCAAACAGCAGAATAGATAATAGTAAACGGGACGTAGGCCAGTGATGGTCTGCGTCCCGTTTACTAGTTCTTGCAAAGTCTGATATATTTGAAACAGAAATATTCGGAAAAAATAAACCTAAAGATAATCTTAACGCAACTATTGCATATTGCTTTTTCATGCGTTTTTTCTCCTAAAGTATAGTGAAAATGTCAGAACTGGCAGAATGATTGGCATAGCGATCATTTCTATGAACAGCGTGGCTACTCGGATATCTAAGAATTCTTTTTCTCTATCATAAATAGGAAGTTGCAAAACACTTGAGAAAAATATGGGGTCTTTTCTTGAGAAATTAAAATGATCATGTGTTGTTAATCTGAATGTTAGTTCGCGCTTGGCAATGAGAATTTGGGCAATTGGTAATAGGCTATAGCAAAGAGTGAAGTACCAAGAGGTAGCATCTCAATTGAAAATAAAGTAACCAGGGATAAACCGGCAGTTTACGAGAATGAGTAATACGAAGATTGGCAGACCTTGCAAATAGGAAACAACGTAGTTCAGTGGCCGACTAAAATCAGCAGTCACTTGCATGCGAAGTGCCAGTATATTGTGGTGCATACGATCCCCTCCCCATTGTTATAATTATTATACGTGATGACAAAGAAAGTACAGTTATGAGGTGGGATTGTTTTTAAATTGGTCAAACTTTGGTTAGTAGTGACGAGATGAGATTTATTCCTTCAATACGGTGGTGAATGTGCAAACTGGGGGCCTAGAACGTTTACTTAATTTGATGAATTAATAGCACCGAGTCATGATGCTGGCACATTAGAAATTACTCGTGGTTGTCTCCTTTACCACAAAGCCTAGCCCAATATTCACAGCGACTCACATGAGACGCGTGTCTGGAAGGCGGATCAGCAAGGGAGAGCATGCGGAACTGACTGATTTTTACAGCGAATAAGCTGTGAGTAATGGTTGGTTTTCTTAAAATTCCGCAAGTTTTCAGATTTTTCACGGAAATATAGCGAAAAACCCGAACAATTATGCTAAAATTGGCCTTACATATCATTGATAGAAAATAGTTGAGGTGAAGTAGTTGAAAGTCAGAAGAAGTGACCGATTGGTCGATATGACCCGGTATTTACTAGAACGGCCCCATCAATTGGTCTCATTGACCTTTTTTGCGGCCCGTTACGAATCAGCCAAGTCCTCGATTAGTGAAGACTTAACGATTCTGAAACGGACATTTCAGAACCGCGGTACCGGCTTGTTAGAAACGGTTCCCGGGGCGGCTGGCGGGGCACGGTTTATTCCTTATATTCTCCGTGAAGAAGCCGAACATTTTGTGGAAGACATGATTGATGAGTTGTCTGCAGCCGACCGGTATTTGCCCGGTGGTTACGTCTACATGTCAGATATCCTCGGCCGGCCAGCAGCATTACGGCAGATTGGGCGGATTTTAGCCACCCAGTATTTGAACCAAAACGTGGACGTCGTCGTCACTGTCGCCACCAAGGGGATTCCATTGGCCCAGAGTGTGGCTAATTATCTGAATGTCCCATTTGTGATTGTCCGGCACGATTCACAGATTACAGAAGGCTCGACGGTCAGTGTGAACTATGTTTCTGGCTCGACTAAACGTATTGAACGGATGGCACTCTCTAAGCGAAGTGTGAAACCCGGTTCACGTGTATTAATTGTGGATGATTATATGAAGGGTGGCGGGACAGTCGGTGGTCTGCGCTCCCTCGTTGATGAGTTTGATTCCCAGTTGGCAGGTGTCGCCGTCTTTGCTGAAGGGGATTTTGCTGGGCAACGAACGGTTAGCAAATATACGTCTCTGGTCAAGATTCAAACGCAAGATGAACAGATCAAGGTTGCGCCCGGAAACTATTTAACGCAAATTTTTGGTGACAAAACTACTCAATTAAATTAGCTAGGAGATCGTTAAATGACAACGAGAAATACTATTATCCTTGCTGCTGGTAAGGGCACTCGGATGAAGTCAAAACTGTATAAGGTACTACACAAAGTTTGTGGCAAAGCGATGGTTGACCACGTATTAACGCAAGTGGAAAAGACAGATATGTCCAAGATTGTCACGGTTGTGGGCTACGGAGCTGATGAGGTCAAGTCAACGTTAGGCGACCGGACGCAATACGCGTTACAAGCCGAACAACTGGGGACGGGGCATGCGGTCCTACAGACCGAACCCATGCTAAAGGATGAAGCCGGCACAACATTAATTGTGAGTGGTGATACGCCATTATTTCGGGCAGAGACGTTTGAAGATTTATTTGCTTATCATGAAGCCAAACATGCCGCTGCCACGATTTTAACGTCAATGGCGCCAGACCCCACCGGTTACGGTCGGATTGTTCGGAATAATATTGGTATCGTGGAAAAGATTGTTGAACAAAAGGATGCCAATTCTGAAGAACAAGAAATCCACGAAATTAACACCGGCGTGTACGTGTTTGATAATCAAAAGTTATTTAAAGCGCTCCATGAGACGTCAAATGATAACGCCCAAGGGGAATATTACCTGACAGACGTCATCGAAATTTTGAAGCATCAAGGAGACATTGTGGCTGCTTATCAAATGGCTAATTTTGATGAGTCGATGGGAGTTAATGATCGGGTCGCCCTGTCTGCGGCAACCAAAATCATGCGTGACCGCATTAACGAAGCCCACATGCGTGATGGTGTGACGTTAATCGATCCCGCGACAACCTACATTGATGCAGGTGTCAAGATTGGTGCAGATACTATCATTGAACCTGGTGTTTTACTGAAGGGAAACACAGTAATTGGGGAGGACTGTTACATTGGTGCCCACTCTGAATTACGGAATGCGGTACTGGCTGACCACGTCACAGTAACCTCGTCCTTATTGGAAGATTCCGATATGGCCAGTGGGTCGAACATTGGACCCAATAGTCATTTACGGCCAGAATCTCACATTGGACCTAAAGTTCATTTGGGGAACTTTGTTGAAGTTAAGAAGGCGACGATTGGTGAAGGCACCAAAGTGGGGCATTTGACTTATGTGGGTAACGCTAAATTAGGCCGGAACATCAACGTGGGGTGTGGCGTAGTCTTCGTCAACTATGACGGTAAGAACAAGCATGAAACTGTCGTGGGGGATGATGCCTTTATCGGCTCAAACTCTAATTTGGTTGCGCCACTAGACGTTGCCGACCATAGTTTTATTGCAGCCGGCTCTACAATTACCGATGCCGTAAACCGCTACGATATGGCAATTGCTCGTCAGCGCCAAACGAATAAACCCAATTATTATCAGAAACTACCTTATCGCGGTGAAGATTAAGCGGAAGGTCTTGTGTTTCCCGACGCGATAGCATAAAATTGTTGTAGGAAATTCAGGCAGACTAATGCTATTGGAGGAAATTATGGCTACGCAATATTTTGACCCTAAATTAAAGATTTTTGCGTTGAACTCCAACAAACCGTTGGCACAAAAGATTGCTGACGAGGTTGGTGTTGAGTTAGGGAAAACGTCGGTGGACCGTTTCAGTGATGGTGAAATTCGGATCAACATTGAACAAAGTGTCCGGGGATGTCATGTGTACGTGATTCAATCAACGTCAGCTCCCGTTAACGATAACTTAATGGAACTGTTGATTATGATTGATGCGTTACGGCGGGCCAGTGCGGCAACCATTAACGTGGTCATTCCGTACTACGGGTACGCGCGTCAAGACCGGAAGGCCCGGTCACGAGAACCAATTACGGCTAAATTGGTCGCAAATATGTTGCAAACGGCCGGGGTTACCCGGGTCTTGGCACTTGATTTGCATGCAGCTCAAATTCAAGGGTTCTTCGATGTACCAGTGGATCATTTGATGGGTGCGCCGCTCCTGGCCGACTACTTCATTAACAGTGGTTTGGCTGAAAATGCGGTCGTGGTTTCACCTGACCATGGTGGTGTGACGCGGGCCCGGGCGTTAGCCGAATTCTTGAAGGCGCCAATTGCGATTATCGATAAGCGGCGGCCTAAGGCTAATGTGGCTGAAATCATGAATATTATTGGAGACGTCAAAGGTAAGCGGTGTATCATGATTGATGACATGATTGATACAGCCGGAACGATTACATTAGGGTCACAAGCTCTAATGGATGCCGGTGCCTTGGAAGTGTATGCTAGTTGTACTCATCCGGTCTTATCTGGGCCAGCTATTGAACGGATTAAGAAGTCGCCAATCAAGAAGTTAGTGGTGACGGACTCGATTCAGTTAACTGCTGACAAGATGATTGATAAGGTTGAACAGATTTCTGTGGGTCCACTGATGGGTCAAGCTATCAAGCGGATTAATGAGAATCGCCCAGTCAGTCCATTGTTCAAGAATCGGTTTCACAGTCAAGAACAATAAAGTCATCTAAAAACTTGAGCGGCGCGGTGCGTTGGCTCAAGTTTTTTCATTAAGTGATGGACAATAGATGGGATTAGGTTTGGCTGCGAGAGTGAGGAATGACAATATGAAGAAATGGCAACGAGCAGCGACCGGAACGGTTGGTGCAGGCTTATTGGTGGCCTTAGTGATGAAGATTTTAGGCCAGTCATTGTTAACCATTGGTAATTTATTATTCATGGTTGGTCTAGCCTTAATTGTTTTTGGTGCTATCTGTGTGTTGCTACGCGGGCATCTATTGACGGGGACTCGGCGATTGTTCCGCCGCGCCTTTAGACAAAAGGTGGAGCCATTGCCAGATGAGAAAGTACCCGTGCGCCACGTGGCAAGCGTAAAAAACAGCCCCATTGTCATCAATGCCCCTGCCCGTTTTGGGTTAGTCGCAGGTGTCTGCTACGTGATTTTGGGAATCGTTTTTACCATTTAAATTTGACTTAAAGACAGTCGTTGACGACTGCCTTTTTTATACTCAAAAAGGCTGGGGGTCCCCCCAGCCATAATTTCCAGCGTAACAGGTTATCTTAGATGACTTGATCGTCCAGTTCACCGATTGCTTCAATCATCCGTTCTACTTCGCTACGAGAGACGGTCGAACGGGTGAGGGCGGCTGAGAGTTGGTCAGTGAGTCCGGATAACGCCGTGTAAAAGTGCTGATCGGCAATAAATTGGCTGTGTTTGCCCATGATAAACCGCAGTGTATCCGCCGAACACGTGGCATTAACATCTGCCGATCGGAGTTGAAGAATATGGTGAATATCACTTAATGGTAAGCCCGCCCGCCGTAGGCTATGAATAATGTGATAGGTTGCTAAGTCGGCTATTGTATAGTTGCGGTGATTCGTAGCAGTTCGTTTGGGAATCAACAAATCCGCCCGTTCATAAGTCCGCAGGGTGCTACAATTACAGCCGACCTTACCAGCGAAATCTCTGGTGTTCATCGCACGTCACCTCCTCTCGATTGCGAATAGGTTACCACGTTAAGGAACTGAGGGGGGTCAAGGACTACTGAAAATAATCAAAATTCAGGGTGGTTAGGCCAGTTATTTAAAAAATCGGGTAAATTGCTAAAGGGTGAAGTTACGTTTGCCCATGATAGTTAGCCAAGATGCTTCTGGGGAAGAACCGCTGCGACTACTCAGAAAAATCTGGTATACTGAACGCAAATGATGTGAACGTGTGAGTTAGTTTTTAGGAGAGTTATTTGTATGGTAGATAGCGTATCAAAACGGGTCATTCATGATCTGAAACAGCGAATTCTGGCTGGAGATTTTGCCACTAAAAGACTGCCAGATGAACAGCAATTAAGCGAATGGTATCAAGTCAGTCGTAGTACAGTAAAGCGGGCTGTGAATCGATTGGCTGAGCAGGGCATTGTTTTTAGAAAACGTGGGGCGGGGACCTTTATTAATCCCTTCTTTTTGAAGAATAAATCGGCCTTTCACTATGAAGGGAAAAATTTGGGTGTGACGGATAGCTTTCAGGTCGGGGATAGCCAACCGAAGAGTGAATTACTAGACTACCAAGTGATTGCAGCCACCCCGGAGTTGCAACAAGATCTATTTTTAGAAAGTACTGATTTTGTTTATCAGATTAAACGCTTGCGGTTGTTTGATCAGCGACCCATTATTATTGAAACAGGGTATATTCCGATTAAGATTTTGCCGGCATTAACGCCGACAGTTGCCCAGCACTCAATCTTTAATTATTTACAAGAGATTAAGGGACAGTCTGTCAGTCGTTCTTTTTTGTCAATTTCGGCTGAGCCATCAACCAGAGAAGATCAGCAGTTATTAAATCTTTCTAAAACTGAACCGGTTGGCGTCATGGCGGGCATTTTCTTCTTAGATGACGGTACCCCCTTTGAAGTTTCCAATATGCGCTTGCATTATCAGTATCTGAAATATAATACGTTTGTGAATCTGGATCAGGACTAGAACACTTGTCAGACTAGCGGTTGGCTCTTACACAAGCAAGCACCCCTTGAAGAAAATTGCCTAAAGTTGAGCAGTTTACTTGAAGGGGTGTTTGTGAAATGGCATAATGAGAACCGAATTATTTGGAATTGGACCGTATCAATTTCAGATAATGTTGACTTTTTGAAAAAAGTCAGTATCATAGGTAGTGTAAATTGACCTCTTGTGATTTACGTTGATGGTTTTTTGACGTTATGTTACTTGAAGAAGGAGTGTAAAAATTCATGGCAGTAGATTACGATTCCAAGTCTTACTTGGAAAAAGTTGACGCTTGGTGGCGTGCCACGACTTACCTTTCCGGTGGTATGATTTTTCTGAAGAGCAACCCATTGTTCTCAGTTACAAACACACCCATCCAAAAGGATGATGTTAAGGTTAAGCCTATTGGACACTGGGGAACTATCTCCGGCCAAACTTTCCTGTACGCACATGCTAACCGTTTGATCAACAAGTACGGCTTGAACATGTTCTACATTGGTGGTCCTGGTCACGGTGGCCAAGTAATGGTAACCAACTCTTACTTGGATGGCACCTACACGGATGCTTACCCTGAAATTACCCAAGACCTCGAAGGGATGTCCCGTTTATACAAGCGGTTCTCATTCCCAGGTGGGATTGGTTCTCACATGACTGCTCAAACTCCAGGTTCTCTCCACGAAGGTGGCGAACTTGGTTACTCACTTTCCCACGCAACTGGTGCTGTCTTAGACAACCCAGACCAAATTGCCTTCACGGTTGTTGGTGATGGGGAAGTTGAAACGGGCCCTGCAATGACTGCATGGAACTCCATCAAGTTCTTGAACCCTAAGAACGACGGTGCTGTGTTGCCAATTCTTGACCTTAACGGGTTCAAGATTTCTAACCCAACGATCTTCTCACGGATGAGCGATGACAAGATCGCTAAGTTCTTTGAAGGTTTGGGTTGGTCACCTCGTTTCCTCGAAAACGATGACATTCATGATTACATGACTTACCACGAAAAAGCGGCTAAGTTATTTGATCAAGCAATTGCTGATATCAAGCAAATCCAAAAAGACGCTCGTGAAAACGGCAAGTACGAAGATGGGACTATCCCAGCTTGGCCAGTTGTTATTGCGCGCTTACCAAAGGGTTGGGGCGGTCCTAAGAAGAACTTGGACGGCGATCCAATCGAAGGTTCATTCCGTGCTCACCAAGTTCCACTTGGTCTGAGCCAAAACAACTTCAAGGAACTCCCTGAATTTGAAGAATGGATGAACTCATACAAGCCAGCTGAATTGTTCAATACTGACGGTTCATTGAAGGCAGAAGTCGCTGACTTTGCACCTAAGGGTGACAAGCGGATGGCTGCTAACCCAGTTGCTAATGGTGGCCGTGCTCGTGGCGAAAAGCCAGAAACACTCGACTTACCAAACTGGAAAGACTACGCTAACGACATCAACGAATCTAACCGTGGGACTTTGTTACCAGATGGCAACAAGAACATGGATATGAACGTTCTGTCAACCTTCTTTGCTGGCGTTGCCACAAAGAACCCATCATCATTCCGGATCTTCGGACCTGATGAAACGATGTCTAACCGTCTTTGGGAAATGTTCAAGATTACGAACCGTCAATGGATGAGTAAGGTCAAGGAACCAAATGACCAATATGAAGCTCCAGAAGGCCGTATTTTGGATGCCCAATTATCAGAACACCAAGCTGAAGGTTGGCTTGAAGGTTACACCTTAACTGGTCGTACCGGTGTGTTCACTTCTTATGAATCATTCTTGCGGGTTGTTGACTCAATGACCACGCAACACTTCAAGTGGATTCGTCAAGCCGCTGCAGAACCATGGCGGAATGATTACCCATCCCTGAACTTGGTTTCAACATCCACTGTGTTCCAACAAGACCACAATGGTTACACTCACCAAGATCCAGGTATGTTAACCCACTTGGCTGAAAAGAAGTCTGACTTTATCCGTCAATACCTTCCAGCTGATGGGAACACATTGTTAGCTGTCTTTGACCGGGCCTTCAAGGACCGTCAAAAGGTTAACCACATTGTTGCTTCTAAGCAACCTCGTCAACAATGGTTCTCAATCGACGAAGCCGAAGAATTGGCTACGAAGGGTCTTAAGACCATCGACTGGGCTTCTACTGTTGCTGAAGGTGAAGATGCTGATATCGTCTTTGCTTCTGCTGGTGTTGAACCAACCATCGAAACGTTGGCAGCTGTTGACTTGATCAACGATGCTTTCCCAGCTGTTAAGATGCGTTACGTGAACGTTGTTGAACTAGAACGTCTGCAAAAGAAGAACGGCCCATTGAACGATGACCGTGCACTTAGCGACAGCGAATTCAGTTCATTCTTCGGCGAATCTGGTACACCAGTTGTCTTTGGCTTCCATGGTTACGAAGACTTGATCGAATCCTTCTTCTACGAACGTCAACACCTTGGTTTACATGTTCATGGTTACCGTGAAGATGGTGATATCACGACTGCTTACGACATGCGTGTATACTCCGAATTGGATCGGTTCCACCAAGCTAAGGATGCTGTTAACACCTTGATTGCCAAGGGCGTTATCGACGAAGCTGCCGGCAAGGCCTTCGACAAGAAGATGGACGACATCTTAGCTAAGCACTTTAAGATTACCCGTGACGAAGGTCGCGATATTGAAGAATTCACTAAGTGGCAATGGACGCCATTGAAGAAGTAATTCTTTGATTAACTAAAATTGAAACGCCACAAGTTGGTGTGAACATTTTGAACCGTTACTCAAGCGTGAAAACGCCTGGGTAACGGTTTTTTTGTGTATAAAAATAGCCGCTGAGAATACCGAATGTTTAGGATTCTCAGCGGCTATTTTTAAAGTATTAGGGGTAGCGTTAATAAATATTTGATAATTAAATCAATGAGAACAGATTGGGGGCATTGGCTGTGTGCTGATTGGGATCAAAATAAAAACGGTCAACGCCGGATTGTCCAAGCGTTGACCGAAGTTATATAGGCGGGAGTTTTTGAAAACTAGGCTAAAAGCAGGCTAGTTTTCGTTCAAAGCATACTTATGAATTGCGGCGGCCACACCATTTTCCGCGTTGGTTAAGGTGACAGCCTGTGCGGCTTCTTTCACTTCGTCAATCGCGTTTCCCATTGCGACACCCAAGCCAGCGTATTTAATCATGGTTAAATCATTGCCTTGGTCACCGAGGGTCATCACGTCATCCGCAGTCAAACCAAGTTGATCGACCAGTTCGCTCAGAGTGCCCCCTTTGCTAGCCCGCCGATTCATGACTTCGATGAAGTAGGGTGCACTTTGGACGACACTGAATCGGTCCTTGAAGTCTTGTGGCATATTAGCTTTAACCTGTTCGATAACTTGGGGATAGTCGACAAACATGGCCTTTGAAATCGTTAAGTCACGAGGTGTTTCGCTGACTTCGCGGTACCGAATGAGCATCCGGACCAGATAACTTTCGGCAATGGTATACGCACTGATATCTTTATTGGCCGTGTAGATGTAATCGGGCGTCTCAATTTGGAAATGTGCGCGTACCTTGCGGGCCCAAGCTTCCAGATCAATATAGTCCTCGTAAGTTAGTGAGTGATTGGTGAGGACTTTACCAGAGATCGTTTGGGCAACGGACCCATTAAAGGTGATGGCATATTGGTCATCGCCACTGATACCCATAGCATCAAGGTACGGTTGCACGCCAGTTAAAGGTCGGCCGGTGCAGAGTACCACCTTGATATCTTGGGCCTTAGCTGCTTGTACGGCGTCAATGGTTTCTTGAGCCAGTTCGTTTTTTTCATTGAGTAGGGTGCCGTCGATGTCAATTGCGATGAGTTTGATGGTCATAGAAGATTCTCCTTTTAATGTGAAATGAAAGTGGTTATTTGGGTTGAATCAGTTGGTTATTTTGAATATAGCTGCTGAACTCGTCATAGATTGGTTGGAAGATTTCTGGGGCGTCATCGCCGGGATTGAGTAATTCCTTGGGGAAGAAGAAGCGTTGATCGCCAGTGAACTTACCCCGAATGGCGTTGACCAAATCTGAGACCGTCGATAATTCCAACAAGGTGCCATCGGGTTCTTGAAGTTCGATTTGGGTCAGCGGGTGCGTGATCCGGGGATCATAGGCATCGTCATAAGGCAAATCATAGCTATTGTCCGTGGCCGTATAGTAGTCGGTATTGAAGCCAACCGAGTGAATTAGTTGCCGCAGTTGCGGTAATAGAGCTTGCGTTGCCTCATCATATTCGACACTCTTGAGTGGTTTGCGGTCTAAGAAGCGATGGGCGAGGTCAGCCAAGATCTTATCTGGCGACTGCCGCCAGTGGGTGAAGTAAGTGGTTAACACTCCGTCGTCTAAATTCAAATAATCTTGTAAGTCAAACTGCCGATTAAAGAATGGTAACAGTAAGTGGGGAATAAAACTTTCATCCGTTTGATCCGCTTGATACAGTTCATTGGCGCGGCCCAGTAAGTGATCCAAGATGACTTCCATTGCCCGAGAAACGGGGTGAAAATAAACTTGTTGATACATCTGGAAGCGACTGACAATATAGTCTTCGACGGCATGCATGCCGTTCATGGCAAACGCAATGCCCCCTTGGTAGGGACGCATCACCCGCAAAATCCGGGTTAAGTCAAAGGTCCCGTATTGAGTGGCGGTGAAGTAGGCGTCCCGTAACAAGTAGTCCATGCGGTCCGCGTCAATTTGACTCGAGATCATTTGGACCACTTGGGGGTTAGGGTACGTTTTTTGAATAACACTGGCCACTGCTTCGGGAAAGTTGGGACTGACCCGACGGAGAACTTGGTTAACCTCGGTTTCCGGTGAAGTCAAGATTTCAACTGTAATGGCTTCATGATTGGTATGGAAGATGTGTTCAAATGTATGAGAATACGGCCCATGCCCGATGTCATGTAAGAGTGCCGCACATAATGCTGTTAAGCGTTCACGATCATCCCAGCCACCGTCACCGGGGGTCTTCATAGGATAGTTCCGTTGGAAATTATCGCAAATCTGGCGGGTAATTTCGTAGACACCCAATGAATGACCAAAACGGGAATGTTCGGCACCATGGAAAATTAACGAGGCGGTTCCGAGTTGTTTAATCCGCCGGAGTCGTTGAAATTCACGGGTATTGATGAGATCTAAAATCACTTGATGTTGGACGTAAATATAATTGTGAACCGGGTCCCGGAGAACTTTTTCTCGGGGAAGTCGTTGTTGTGCGTAAGTCACAGAGAGTCCTCCTTATTAAGCTGTGGTTGGCGGCGTGCCATTTGGGCGGTAGCGTGGTCCAGGTGGGCGCCAAATTCGGGAGTTGCCATCGCCTGTGCGAGTAGTGTTCGCCCAACTTTTAGGCCCGCCTGTTCAGCAGCAGTGATAAACCGCTGTTGCGCATCAGCTACCATTAAGTTTTGTCCAATTAACGCGGCCGTAGTGGTCATGGTAGCGGGGTCGACATCGGGAAAGTCCCACGTGTTTTCCTGTCCAGCCAGACCGGCTGTGTAAAAATCACGAATCATTTGGCCCCGAGCCAATTGGTCACCATTAACGCTGAGGTAAAGCATCGTGACCAGCGCGTGGGGACTACGCCGCTGGGCGATTCCGGCAATTTTTAGACCATTAACACTCAGGTCATAATCGCCAGGACAATAGGAATGGGTGATTTCATAATGTTGAATTGCCAATTCCGGCCAGGCGGCATCAACCAGGGTAGTCATTTGCGCATAGGCAGCATCGACACTCATTGGAGGTGTCGTTAATGGGGCAAACAGAGAGATGTTTAAGATACCGGCATCACTAACCACGGCCAGCCCCCCAGAATTTCTGAGGACGTAATCGTAACCATGTCGTTGAATGGCCTTAATGGCCGCTGTAAGGTCTGGCAAGCGTTTGTCCTTCAATCCCATGATAACGGTGGGCTGCATGGTCCAGAAGTGAAGAATTGGCTGTTTAAGCTCGGCTACGAGGTCGAGGAGGGCGTTGGTATAGCCAAACGCTTGATTTTTTTGTGTGGTCGCAATTGGAGTGGTCACAGTTTGAATGGTATTCGTGGGGAGGTCGAGAAACATGGTACCTACCTTCTTTCATTCAGTCCACGGTTGGCAAGGTCCCGACCGTGTGAAACCTATTTTCTATTATACTAGAAGTGGCGCTAAAAGTAAGCTTGGCTCATCATTGATTCAGTGGTGGTGAAAAAAGTACGCGCTCTGGGCCGCTGGTTTCTTAATTGAGGTGGTGACTATCCGCCCTCTGGTCGCGGTAAATGGGCTGGAACGTACCGGACACGACTTGAAGCCAGGCAGGTCACTTGTCTTAAAGCTCGGTCTTATCCTAAGCGAGCTAAAACGCGCACCAAGGATAACGACGGTACTGAGCCCATTTGCCGCTTCCCGCCGGACTACGGTGGTATGGCAATGTTAGTATTGATGTGCTGGTCACTATCTGCGGCTGTAACTGTTTCAACCAGTCTTGGCCCGGAAGTCACGTGTCTGGAAGGCGGCCCTATAAGGTACCACAGCGATGTTCATGAAGTACATGACGAGGACCGTCCAGCAAGGCACCACTTAAAGTGGGGGTATCGGTATGATTCACTAGATTCCGTGATAATTGGTGGGCTTTCGGCGACAAATGTCTTATAATTAGTCCAGACAATTCAATGGAAAGGAAGGGTGTAAATGGATCAATTATCAACGGGGGTTCCCGTGATGATTCACTTGGAAACACACATCAAACAAGACGATAATGTTTCAGACTACCAATTGGATGTAGATGGGCAACTGGTGCAGATGGGCCAAAACCTTTATCTGCGTTATTTGGAACCCAATGACGAAACAGGTGAGAAGACCCCAGTGACCATGAAATTCACCTCTGAAGGTGAGGTCCACTTGACCCGTAATGCGGAGGCTGAATTACGCCTACATTTTGTCAGTGGTAAACGGGTGACCGCCCGGTATAAAACACCGTATGGTATCATGCCAATTGAGACGGTAACGCCTTATTTGGAAACGAGTTTCAAGGAACGCCCCTTCAGTGGCAACGTCAAGATTGATTACCTCTTGTATGCCGGTGAGGAATTAGTTGGGAACTACAAGATTCGATTGCAATTTACGGCATAAACGCGTATTATGTTTAGTAGACTGTGGAAAGGACGTGCACCAGTTTGGAATTAAAAGTCTTTGAGGGCCAGAATAAAAAGGAATTATCAATGATTGAAGTCGCTCATGCTATTTTGTCGCAGCACGGCGACGTGATGGGGTTTGCTGACTTAGCTAACGCCGTCCAATCATACTTGGGCGACAGCGACGAAGAGATTCGTGACCGGCTGTCCCAATTTTATACGGATTTAAATGTCGATGGTAGTTTCATTTCTCTGGGTGATAACCTTTGGGGACTGCGAACTTGGTATCCGTTTGAATCCATCGATGAAGCGACGGTTCATGCTGAGGAAGATGAAGATCAACCTAAGCGTAAGAAGCGGAAGAAGGTTAATGCCTTCTTAGCTGACACCACCGATGATGATGACGTGATCGACTACGACGATGACGATCCAGAAGATGATGACAACAGCACCTACGTTGACGACAACGACGATGATGATGTTACTTCCGGAACCGGTTCGACCCCTGATTTGGGTAAATTACAGACCGGCTTAGGCATCGACGACGATGACGAAGAAGATGACACGGAAGATATTCCAGATGGCATCGAAGATCAGCTCTCACAAATGGATGCACCAGATGACGATGATGAAAATCTCGACTTCTCGGCTGACGATGATGAGGCTGATGACGAAGACGAAGAAGAAAACGACGACGAAAATCAAAAATAATTTTCGTGGTTCGCTTGACCTCTTTGCCAAAAGCAGGTATTATATTTTTTGGGCTCCTTGCTACTTGTAGTGAGGACAACTGAACGGTGAGCTCCCTATTCGCAATGGATAGGGAGCTTTTTTATAGTTTTAAATGGCTACCGGACGACCCTAAATAATCTTACAAGGAGTTAGCACATGACCAAATATATTTTTGTGACTGGCGGCGTGGTTTCATCACTAGGTAAGGGGATTGTGGCCGCTTCCCTAGGACGGCTGTTAAAAAACCGTGGTTTAAACGTAACCATTCAGAAATTCGATCCGTACATTAACGTGGATCCCGGCACGATGAACCCTTATCAACATGGGGAAGTCTTCGTCACCGATGATGGGACTGAAACGGATCTTGACTTGGGTCATTACGAGCGTTTTATCGATAACAATTTGAACAAATACTCCAATGTGACAACTGGTAAGATTTACTCGGAAGTTCTAGAAAAGGAACGGCATGGTGATTACTTGGGCGCAACGGTTCAAGTCATCCCACATATCACGGGGATGATCAAAGAAAAGATCATGCGTGCGGGTAAAACCTTAGGCGCCGACTTTGTGATTACCGAAATTGGTGGGACCGTTGGGGATATTGAATCCCAACCTTTCTTGGAAGCTATTCGGCAAATGAAGGCCGAGGTTGGTGACGAAAACGTGGTTTATATTCACACAACGTTAGTCCCATACTTGCATGCGGCTCATGAAATGAAGACCAAACCAACACAACACTCCGTTCGCGAATTGCGAAGTATTGGAATTCAACCCAATATCTTAGTGGTACGGACGGAAGCACCAATCACGGATGATATGCGTAAGAAAATTGCGTTGTTCTGTGACGTGGACCCATCGGCCGTGGTTGAATCCATGGATGTACCAACTATCTACTCAATCCCATTGCGTCTACAAGACCAAGGGCTAGACCAGATTGTGTTGGATCACTTTGGTGTGCAGGCACCCAAAGCTGATATGACCGCTTGGGCCCAAATGGTTGACCACATGCAGCACCTGTCCCGGACGATCAAGATTGCTTTGGTCGGGAAGTATGTCGCTTTGCATGATGCCTACATTTCTGTGGCGGAAGCCTTACAACATGCCGGTTACCCAGTGGATGCCAATATTGATTTGCAGATGATTGATGCCGAAAAGATTACGGATGATAATGTCCAAGATGTTTTAGGATCTGCGGACGGAATCATCGTTCCGGGTGGCTTTGGTGATCGCGGTATCGAAGGGATGATTACGGCAATCAAGTACGCACGGGAACAAGACGTGCCATTCCTAGGGATTTGTTTGGGGATGCAAGTTGCCAGCATCGAATTTGCCCGTGATGTCTTGGGTTATGCAGATGCCAACTCCACTGAAATGAATCCAGATACGAGTCACAAGATTATTGACTTGATGGCTGACCAAGCTGACGTTCATGAAATGGGCGGCACGCAGCGGCTGGGGCTGTACCCTTGCAAATTGAAAGCGGGGAGCCGGGCCGCCGCAGCCTATGATAACCAAGAGATGATTCAAGAACGTCACCGTCACCGGTATGAATTCAATAACCAATATCGTGACGAAATGACGGCCAAGGGATTGGTCTTTTCTGGAACGTCACCTGACGATCATTTGGTCGAAGTGATTGAGTTGCCAGAAAAGAAGTTCTTTGTGGCTGCGCAATATCATCCGGAATTCTTGTCACGGCCAAATCGCCCAGAAGGTCTTTTCCGCGACTTTGTGGCAGCGGCCAGTCGAGAGGTTAAGGACTAAAGTTTAAAATCCAAGAAGAGCATCACCGCTTAAAGTCGGTGGTGCTTTTTTGCGATATTTAGTTGGTAATGGCACCTTTTTATCGGCGACATGGTAGTACGTGAAAATTAGTTCACCATGTTATGCTTAGCCCGACAGGTGAGTCAGGATTATCCGCGCATGACTACGTGGTTGTGAGGAGGGGGACAAGATGCGAAAACTTTGGGGGTGGCTAGTCGTCGGTATTCTGAGCAGTCTAGGATTCGGGGGGATCACGGCCCAAGCGACAGATACAGCAGTAACCACGACGCTGCCACCTAGTATGGCGATTACGGGAATATTTAATACGACCAGCTCAATTGCCAACGTTACTAATACGGCGACACTGGTTGCGAACAATCATGGGTTACAAATAACCGAGGGGAACAATCACGCTGGTTCGGCGTGGGCTACCAATAACTATAAGGTTGATTTGAGCAAGGATGCGACCTTTTCTCTCTGGCTGTACCTAGGGAAAGGGGGGGCGGGGAGTGCCGGACAGGGAATGACCTTTGTTTTGCAGAATGCCGGTGCAACTGGGTTTACGACTATTCCGGCTGGACGCATGGCGGGCCAGTCGCTGGGAACGTGGGGCCTGGACTTCAATAGTACAGCAGCGGATGCAACGGCCGTAGCGGCGGCTGCCATACCGAAAAGTTGGGCGTTGGAGTTTGATGAGCAGGTCAATGATAGTCGTGATGGTGGCGATAATAATGGGTTTGATTACAACTATATCAATACCACGACCCAGCACATTGCATCTAATTACCCCGCGCAGGTGTCCAGTTACAGCAGAAATGGGACGGCGATGAGTGGCGCTAAATACTTTTATTTTCTGAATCATCAGGGCAAGCTTAATACGACTTTATCGGATGGCACGTGGCACCACTTAACGTTGGCTTGGACGGCGCCAACCGACAACAGCAATACGGGAAGTATGACGTATACCTTCAATGACAAGAATCCAACAACGGGAGCGAGTCAGTCCGGGCAGAGTGCCACGATTAGTTTAGACCTGAGTAAATTGGGCATTAATGTGACGGATGCTACTAAGACAGTTACTTGGGGCTTTACAGGGGTGTCCGGGACCTTTGGCACTAATAACGTGGTGGCCTTTGAACACATCCCAGGATTGGTCAATGCGCAGGCGAAAACCACGATCACAGATGAATCGCTGGCACGACCGGTCACTGCTGACGGATACGTTAACGGTGGGGACACAGTGAGTTATCGGCATCAGCTAACCTATGTCGGTGGGAGTCAGTCGTGGCAAAATATTGTGGCGCAGTTACCGACGATTCCCAATGTGACCTGGCAAAGCGGCACGGTGACCTATGCGGATGGCAGTCAAGAAACGCTACCAAGTACAGCGCTGAGTAGCAATCCTGTGACACATGTGTTAACCAAGAGTCTGTCGTCCACGAACACCACGGCCACGCTTCAGTTGACCGGACGGGTGGCCGCTGTGACTACTGAGACGCCGGTTGCTGATAGCCAAGCCACCTTTGCGGGCACCAATCAGGTGATGACCAGTACGGCACCTAACTATACGATTTATCCCGCTCGTCAATGGTCGGTGGACTGGACGGCAGGGGCTGGCGCTACCGTAGCACCGGGGAGTAACGCGACAATAACGGGGCTGGCGTCAGTGGCTGGCGAGCCAGCCGTGAATAATCATGAGGTGACCGTTCACGCCAGCTTGAATGGTCAACCCTTGCCGACCTTTACGTTAAATGGAACAACAGCGAGTCCAAATGAGGTGGGGGCTTTCACGCTTACCTTACCGGCTGATAAATTAATCAGTGGCACTAACTCCGTGACGGTCTACGTGACGGATTCGCGCGGCAATCGGTCTGCAACTATCGCGACAACCGTGATGGTGGCAGGGAAATTAGCATTTAGTCAATTGGCGAAGACCAGTTCGTTTGTGACTACGATCTTGTCGGGCCAACAGATGCTGATTAATCGGAATCCGGATTGGCAGGTTCAGGTACAGAATTCACTGGGAACGGGGACTACCTGGCAACTGACAGTTCAAGCGAGTGAGTTAACGGAAACGACCACGCAGCGTAGACTGGCAGGGGAAATGGTGTGGTGCCGCGCCGACGGGACGCAATTACCCTTGGCCACCGCCGTGCAGGTTGCCCAGAGCACCAATACGCAGCCCAGCCAAGTTACGGATATTACTGGGACCTGGCAGAACACCACTGGCATTCGATTACATGTGTCGAGTGCCGCCAGTCGCGGAAACTATCACGGTCAGTTGACGTGGACCTTAACCAATAGTCCGGGGTAAAGGATGGCGGAATTAATCATGGAGTGATTGACGCTAGCGCGGCTAGCGTCTTTTTAGTGTGGTTAAGGATGATTGTTAATGTTAATAGGATGGGTACTAAATAGATTGTTTTGAGAAATTGAAGAAGGGTGACAGATTGACGTAAAGCTATGAGACCAATCAATGGCATGAGAATAGGTAAAATTAATTCTTATCCATTTTATGTAAGCGGAAACATTTCAAGACTTGAATAGCGTTTGTTCACATAATAAAGGTTTATAATTAACATTGTTGTAACGCGTGTTATTAATCGTGCTGTAATACATGACAAATTACATATGAGGTGGGATAGTGATGAGAAAACAACGGATATTCAAATGGTTTTTGATGGTAGCCATGTTGATAACTGGCATGCTACTTGGGGGGCCAGCGATTCGTGCGGCGGCCGACGATACAACCGCCACCGATGAAGAGACACTAGATGTTTATACACCGGCATGGCACGGGAAGGTACCCGATACGCGACCGAGTATTAGTTCGCAGAGTCCTTTCTCCGCGCCGGAAGGTTGTATAGCATCTATTAATTTAGACAATAATATAACGGTCTCGGATTCGACGACTTTCGGGGATATACTCTCTGACTTAAATTCAGATTCTGCATTGGTAAAAAGGAGTATGATGGAATACTCATCAATAGCAAATGGCCTGTTTTTAATCTCTGACATTAATTCAGACGCTGCGGCGACTATCAGTAACGTGTTTGATCATACGTCAATGAATACAGCTGATCTCGAAAATATGCCAACAGAAAAGCCGGTAGAATACACTAAGAGTCCAGGACACTATTATATAGTCTTGCCTGGACAACCCAATAAATATACCGCTAAAATTATCATTAATCAGCTCAATGCTAGTGGTGAAACATCGGATATAGCAACGACGACTGCAACTTCGGCCTATACAACGGGACTATTTACGATATCGGCCAAGTATCTGGTTGACGATGCTTTCGTAATCAATGCAGGAACAGGCCAAGAGATGACACTCACAAGAATCATGGATATGGATGGCAGTGATTATGAAACATTCCCCGTTGACGTGAATCAAGGCCCACAGACATTCACCAGTGTGCCCCAAGACCAACTCTTACATGCCACCGTTAACTACAAGTTCGCAGATGGTACAGAAGCGGCGCCTTCAGCTAAACTCAGTGGTTATGCAGGGTTGACTACTGTATCGGCGAAATCACCAACAATTTCCGGTTACACCCCGGATCAAAAAGAAGTAGCGGTGGCCTTTGCGCCAACCGAAAAGACGTATACCGTGACCTACAAAGCTAACCCAACCACCCCGACGGCTACTGAGTCGTCAGCCAGTTCCAGCACCGCTGACGAGGCGACTACTTTTACGCCATTCAAGATTTATGGCAAGCGGGCGCTATACACTTACAAGAATGCCACATTTAAGAAGAATCAACGCGTGAGTCATTATGCTCAAAAATCTAAAGCCTATGCGCCAATCTTTGAAGTTGTCGGAACGGCCAAATCTACCAGTGGGCACTTACGATACAAGCTAGCAGATGGGACTTACGTGACCGCCAACGCTGATTATGTTGGTGCCCTTTATTGGCAAGGCATGTATCAAAAATTATACGTGACAAATCCTAAGGGAACGAATGCTTACGATGGGACGCGCTTTGCACAAGCAACCAAACAGAAGCATTACCGACAGGGAACAGCCTTAACAGTTGTTAAACAGACTCAGGTTGGTCAAACAACGCGTTATGAACTGACCAACGGAACATACGTGACTGGCAATAAGCAATGGGTTTCTCCAACCAAACCTCGGCTGGTTAAACAAGTTAAGGTTAAGCGGACGATCAGACTCTATCGAGATGTTAATGGGTCGACGTTCATTAAGCGAATTAAGCCGGGAAAGACACTGACCGTTACCGGTTGGGACTATTCGCATGGGCGTAACCCAAGGTTATCCGGGACTTTGCGTTACCGAGTAGCTGGCGGATATATTACAGCTAACCGACAGTTTGTTGTGGCCAATTAATTGGCATCGGTATTGGCATTAATTGGCCACAATCAACTTAAATCATACCGTAAAAAGCACGCAATTCAGTGAACTGCGTGCTTTTTACGGTATCTAAGGGTAACGATTAATCCACCTGCGTGACATTAGCAACTGCTGCTTCAATTGCTGGAATGAGGGGGCTGTCGGCGTCAATATGGGCTTCGTCAAAGCGCCGTTGCCACCAGTTCCGGCGGATGGTTTGAACCTGACTGACGATGGCGTCACCGGTGGATGTGAGCTGTAAGTTTAAGGATTTTCCAGTTCCGGCGGTCTTAACCAGATAGTCTAAAGCTTGTAATTTGTTGACCTCACGAGTGGTTAGCCCCTTATCAATCACGAGCGCCTTAGCCACTTGATTTTGATTGATGTGAGGATGCTCGTGAACGGTTAGCAACACACAAGCGGCAGTCGGATTTAGCCCAAGTTCCTGAAAGGCGGCTCGAGTATCCTTATAGTATTTACGGTGCAAAATAGAAATGTTTTGGGCGAGATAACCAAGATCTGTCATGCGTATTCTTCCTTTATGAGTGTCTGTGTTGACAAAACAACTTAAACTTATTATGATAGCCGTATGTTGATTTGTCAACACACATGAACGCAAACTAAAAAAGCGAGGTTGAATAGATGCCAACCACTAAAAACGGCGCGCAAGCGCTAATTCAAAGTATGATTAATCAGGGAATTAAGTATGTTTTTGGGATTCCCGGCGCGAAGGTCGACCAGTTATTTGAGAGCCTTCAATACAGTCAAGACCCGCGGACACCTAAGTTGGTTGTGACCCGCCACGAACAGAACGCGGCCTTGATTGCGGCCGGAATTGGCCGGTTAACCGGGAAACCGGGCGTCGTTGCCACAACGTCGGGTCCGGGTGTCTCCAATCTGGCAACCAGCTTAATCACGGCCACAGCAGAAGGCGACCCCGTAATTGCTTTGGGTGGGCAAGTGCCCCAAGATGATCTCGGGCGATTGACGCATCAGAGCATTCCCAGTCAAGAATTATTGGCAACCGCCACTAAGAGTAGCGTTGAAGTTCAACACGCGGATAACCTGTCAGAAGCATTTGCTAACGCCTATCGACTGGCGCAGGCCCCTAAGGCGGGAGCAACGTTTCTATCGCTCCCGCAAAATGTGTTAAGTGCACCCGTCGAACGGCCGGAAATTGGTACCGTCTCGCCCGTGCAACAGGGAGTGGCGGATGAAGCCACTTTAACGGCCATGGTGGACCAGATTAAAGCCGCTAAATTGCCGGTAATTTTGGCTGGCATGCGGGCTTCTGCCAGCGACGTGACAGCTGCTATTCGCCGGCTACTGGATCAAGTAGACCTGCCAGTGGTAGAGACATTTCAAGGTGCCGGTGTCGTCTCACATGCGGGTGAGGATAACTACTTTGGTCGGGTGGGACTATTCCGCAACCAAATTGGCGATAATCTGTTGAAACGCAGTGACTTGGTGATTGCGATTGGGTATGATCCTGTTGAATATGAAGCACGGTTGTGGAATGTTGATCGCCACGGGGCCGTCATCAATCTCGACAGTGTGGTGCCAGAGATTAGCACGGATTATCAGCCGGAAATGGTGATTCACGCGGATATTGCTAAAACCGTTGACGCCTTAACGGCTAAATTACCGACTGAGTGGGCCTTGCCAGCATCCGTACACGATGACTTAGCTGAGTTGCGCCACGCCTTTAGTCAACAGGCGGTTGCCCCAACTGCCGATGATTCCCACGGTATTCATCCTTTAGCTATTATTCAAGCGCTCCAAGCGCAAGTGACGGATGAGACGACGGTGGCAGTGGATGTTGGTAGTTTTTACATTTGGTTGGCCCGATACTTCCGGAGTTATCAACCTCGGCACCTGTTATTCAGTAATGGAATGCAGACATTGGGCGTGGCCTTACCTTGGGCGATGGCGGCGGCTTTAGAGCGACCAGGGCAACCCGTTGTATCCGTATCGGGCGATGGCGGCTTTCTCTTCTCCGGGCAAGAGTTAGAAACAGCTGTCCGGTTAAAGTTGCCGATCGTCCAATTAATCTGGGACGATGGCCATTATGATATGGTTCGCTTTCAAGAGATCGCTAAGTACGGACATGATGCGGGGGTTGACTTCGGTCCAGTGGATTACGTGAAGTACGCTGAAAGCTTTGGTGCCAAGGGGCTGCGGGTTACCCAAACGGATCAATTGGCGTCAACATTAGCGGAAGCCTTCCAAACAAACGGGCCTGTGATTGTCCAGATACCAGTTGATTATCGGGATAATCAGCAGTTAAAATCACAATTACTTACGGACGTGCTCAATTAAAAGGAAGTGATGACATGACAAACACAACAGTTTTATACCAACACGGAACGTTAGCCCTCTTAGTGCCGGGATTGTTAGCTGGTACCTTGACGATGGGCGAACTACTGCAGCATGGTGATACCGGTATTGGGACGGGTGAAGGTCTTGATGGTGAACTGATTATTCTGGACGGCACACCTTATCAGGTAGATAGTGCGGGACGGGTTAATGTGGTAGCGGATGCGTTTACGTTGCCTTTTGCGAACAGTCACTTTGCGGCTTACAAGCCTTTAATGACGGTGATAGCGGCAACCCGTTCGGCAGTTGAGAAACAGATCCTGGCGACGGCTGAACAGCCCAATATTTTCTTCTCTGTTAAACTGACGGGGACGTTTACGGATGTCACCACACGGGCTGTGGCTAAATCGCAACCGCCATATGACTCATTAGCCGAAACGGCTCGACATCAAAGTATTTTTAAGAGAAAACAGGTTGAGGGGACCTTGCTGAGCTACTACGCACCGCAGTTATTTGATGGAGTGGCCGTGGGTGGCTTTCATCACCACTTTCTGTCAGCCGATCATGACTTTGGTGGTCACTTGCTAGAATTCGGCCAAGCAAGTGGAACGGTGATGATCCAGACTTTTGCAACGCTAGAACAGCATTTCCCAGTGGCAGACGCCGCTTATCAGCACCATGATTTTTCACAAGATAATATTATGGCTGATCTGCACCAAGCAGAAGGTTAGCTGAATGCCAGCGAATAAGCCGACTGGTTGAAAATAGTTAGTTAGCAACAAGTAGAAACCGTCTTTGAATTGAAATTATTCAAAGACGGTTTTTTTGTGGTCTAATACCAGAATTGCTTGGCATGGACATGGTTTGTATGGATTAGAATTGAGTATTTGTTGTTGATGCTTAGGGTCGTTTATTTGTTGTGGAACCAAGTCAATTGGCTATTTAGGAAATGAAAGACTAGAAACTTCTGCAATATGGTGATAGTTCGGTGCACCTTTAACGGAAACTATAAGGAGAATAGCATGTTGAATGACATGTTAAAGTACAGTTAGAATGATATAATACCTATTGAATAGTTCAATAATTGATGAGTGTTTATAGAAAACATTTTTATGTAATGTTTGTTTTTTGGGGGAACAGGTAGATTAATTATATTTTTAACACGTTTGTTCTTAACTAGTTTTATCCATTTGAATAGGTACTAATAATTAAAGGATTTAATTAAGCGCCTGTCTTATGGGGGTAAATAACTGGTTTAACGTTAACTGTATGTATAAACTTTTTGGGCCTAATCTATCTAGCTTGTTGTTTACATAAACGTCTGGGTTTTGGAGGTAGAATCGTGCGGAATCGTTTAAATAAGATGGAACCAGAAGGGAAGACTCACTATAAGCTTTATAAGTCAGGGAGACGCTGGGTAACTGCTGGTATAACGGTCTTCTCAGTTGGAATCGGGTTGACCAGGCTAAGGCGGCAACGAACAGTGACACTGATGAGACTGAGAACAGTGCTACTGTCAGTTCCAGTTCACCAACAGAAACTAAAAATGCGGTGGTATTGAAATCCAGTAGTGCGGCCGCAACATCTACTGCGGCTGCTGCGGTATCCGCCTCAACTGCTAGTGATAGTCAATCGACAGCAACTCCGGCAGCTTCAACCAGTCGTGCAGTGTCAGGGGCTGCGACGGGGGCTGCTGCCTCTGACTCGGCGGCAACACAACCAACGGTCTCAAGTGCGGATAGTCAAAGTACAGAGAATACTCGTTGGTCGGCGGCAAGTGATACCACCAGTAATGCAGCTTCTGATCAAGAAAGTCAGCAAGCTGCTGGAACTACTGATAATGCCAACAGTGACGCTGCTTCTTCGGCTACCACAGCGACGAATACGAACGCTATGCCAATGACGAATCGTATCACTAGCCGGGCCATGAATGTCACAGCTGCGGTTAGTGAAGCTGAGGCCCAGCCCACCGTATCGTTAGTAACTACGGGGACCGTGGCGATGAGCTATGGCGATGCGTCGCTGGCGGATATCGGACTTCATATTAGTTCTCCAGATGAGACGCCAGCTAACAATGTTGCCTACTATATTCAAGATGCAGCGGGCAATTACTTAGAAGATGTAAACGGAAACAAGGTCAATTTACTATATGCATTTTTTCTGGACTCTGTTGATGTCAATGGTTACTTTGATGTTATGTATACTGATGTGCATGGTCACGTCACGAAATATTCCGAAGATACAGACCTTTCAACGCTTAATCAAATTGGTAGTTACGCAGTGACGATTAATGCGGCGGGGAAAGCCGCGATGAGCCAGGTTATGCAACGATATAATGCTTATGATACCACGACCAATGTTTTTGTTGACTTTGTCCCCACCTTTTCAACTGGGACGTCCGATTACACTTTTACAATTAACATTGTGCCCGCAAAAATCACAGCCACCACTGGTGTGAACGGGTTAACTATGCTTCGGCCATCACAAGCGTATGTGGGATCATTAACAATGATACCGTTAGTCACCGTTAAAGATTCAGAAAAGAAAAATGTCCTTCAAATTAGCAACGGCGAAATTGACTATGCCGCCGAAGACGTTGTTGGCAAGGCCGGTCAAAGTATTTTAACGCCGGCAGACTTTACTTATACGTATCAAGGTACCGAAACTAACTTGACCGGGGCGGACACTGGCAAATATACAATTACCCTTAATAACGCAGGTCGGGCAGCAGTTCAAGCTGCATTGGGGCCGAATTATATTCTGGATGATACAGCAATTTTCACCACGACTGGTGCCGTGAAGGCTGCTGATCTCGGGTTAACGATAGCCAGTGATACAGTGACCTATAATGGTCAGGCTCAGGGAACATCTGTGGCCGTAACGAACGGAACCGCGTATGATCACTTGGACTTTACCACGACGACCGGCAAAGACGTCGGTACCTATGACGACCTGACATACGCGTTAGCGGATCCCACGCAAGCAGCAATTTTAGCTAAGAACTACAATGTCACCACAACGGATGGGACGTTGGTGATCACGCCAGCAGATCTGACAGTCACGGTCAAGGATGATCATGCAGTTTATGACGGCCGAGCACATGGCGCGACTGCCACTGTTACTAGCGGGACCAATTATGATCAGTTAGCATTTACCACAGTTGCGGCAGATGGCAGTGGTGCGACGGCTTATACGAAGGTTGGTACGTATGCCATGACCGGGACCACGGTAGCCGATACCAGTAATTATCAAATCTCGTATGTCAATGGGACGTTGACAATTGATCCCGCCAAAGCGACGATTACGATTCCCAGCCAGGTCTATTGGGCTGACGGAACGCAAAAGAATTTGACGGCGGTGGTTACCGGGACCGTTGATGGCGAGACTTTGAAGTATCGTGTGACGGACGGCATGAGTGCGGTTGGGACTAAGACAATCACGGCCACTCCTGACGCTGATGATTTGGTGAATAAAAACTATACAATTTCAGTCATTCCTGGCACCTTGACCATTGGTGACATTGCGGTGAAGTACCTTTACGAACATGTGGATGCTAATGGTGAGACTCAGGTAGATGCTACGGAAACTGGTACGGCGACACATGCTACGGACGCAACGGCCGCGGACTATTTGACCTACACTACGGTTGACAAACCCAAGACGGGCTATGCGTTAGCGCCCAATACTGGACTAACCTATAATGGCACGTTAACTGATCAGGGTGGGACCGTGACGTATCTTTATTTAGCCAAGACTGAAACGGCGATCGTGACGTATTTTGACCAAACTGATAACAAGGTAATTAAGACGGAAACCTTACAAGGGGCGTACGGAACAACGGATGCGTATCGGACGGCTGATACGATTGCCGCATACGAGAATGCGGGCTACGACCTGGTCATTGATGACTATCCAACTGCTGGGGTGGTCTATGACCAGGACGGCAGTATTCAAAAGTACCAGGTTACGCTTGATCATAAATTTGTAACGCGCACGCCAGATAATCCGGGTACGCCAGGCGAGCCGATCGACCCCGATAATCCAAACGGACCCACATATCCAGTCGGAACTGACTTTGAGGATTTAACTGAGCAAGTCAGTCGAACGATTCAGTATTTATACAAGGATGGTCGCACGGCTAAGCCGGACAATGTGCAAGCGGTTAATTTTAGTCGTAACGTCACGGTGGATGAAGTTAATGGCGCAGTCGTCTACACAGATTGGTTGACTGATGATGGGGCCGTGACTGGTTGTTTTGAGGCTGTTGATTCGCCTGTGATTACTGGTTATACGGCTGATTCAACGAGTGTTGCGGGTCGTGATACGGTGAGTGGGACGGATCTCAGTCCAGACGTACAAGTTTATTATCAGGCTAATCCTGAAAAAGCCACGGTGACCTATGAAGATACGACAACGGGAGTGGTGCTGACGACAGACTGGTTAACTGGTGATTATCAGACCGTCTCGAATTATCGGACAGCGGAGCGGATCGCTCAGTACATTAAGGCGGGCTATGAACTGGACGTTGATGGCTATCCAGCAGCCGGGGTGGTCTATGATCAAGACGGAATTGTTCAAGCATATACGGTAACTTTGAAGCATAAATTCATCACGGTCACCCCGGACAATCCCGGAGTGGCGGGTGATCCAATCAACCCAGATAATCCGGATGGACCGAAGTACCCAAACGGAACGGCAGCAAAAGATTTATCCAAAAAAGTTAGTCGAACCATTAGGTATCAATTTGAGAATGGCGAGTTAGCTGGGATGGATAATGTTCAGGCAATCTCCTTTAGTCGTAATGTAACTATTGACGTCGTAGCCGGCACAAAAGTCTATACGGACTGGTTGAATGATAGTAGTTTAACCGGAAGCTATAAAGCAGTCGATTCACCGATGATTGCGGGCTATACGGCCGATATACTGAGGGTCGCTGGTAATACGTCAGTGTTGGGAACTGATCAAGATAACGATATTGTTGTGACGTACACGGCTAGCTCAAAAGAAGCCACGGTGACGTACGTTGATACCACCACGGGTGCCGTTCTTGCTACGGTGAGCCTGTCCGGTACCCCTGATACACCGTCCGATTATCGCACGGCTACGACGATTGCGGCTTACGTTAAACAAGGCTACGAATTAGTGAGTGATGACTACCCAACCTCAGGGGCACCGTTTAGTGAGGGTGGTGTTAACTACACCGTTCGTCTGGCCCACGCAACTGACACGACGCCAGAGACTAAGACAATTACCCAAACGGTTCATTATCAAGCTAGCAATGGCACACCACTGCATACGGATACGATAAGCACAATTACTTTTACCCGGACTAAAGTGGTTGATCACGTGACGGGGACCGTTGTTTATAGTGGTTGGGTAACGAGTAAAGATGACAACACCTTTGTCAGCGTCCCAGCGATAGCTATCTCTGGCTATCATCCGTCCGTCACTGGAACGCAGGCCGTAACAGTCACGCCAGATAGTGCTGATGACGTCCAAACGATTGATTATGTTGCCGACACGGTTACCATTAAGACGCCTGATCAGCCGTTAAAGGTTAAAAAGTCACAGAAGAAGCAAAAGAAAGTCGTTCAGGTAAAACAACTGAAGAAGATTAAGCAACCAGTTCAAATGGCCGGTGCGACTGCTGCGGCTCTTGAATTAGGAAAGACGATTAGGCCTATAAAGCAAGCTGCAAAAAACAAGCAAGCTGTAGAAAATAAGCAAGTGACAACGCGTGAGCAGGCTACAACACAGAAGCGAGCGACTTTGCCACAAACGAATGACAACCGGCAAGCGAGTGTTACAGCCGAAATCCTTGGGTTAATTGTAGCGGCTCTACTAGCGGGACTAAGTGCAATGCTTAAAAGACGTCATGAAGGCTGATAGGTGTCGATTTGTTACATGGATTATGGCGCAATTAGGGTACGGTGTTTTACATCAGAATCTAGCACAATGCTAGATTCTTTTTTTATCAGTTTAATTAGCTTTAAGCTCAAACTGGTAACGTTAGAGAATCGCTAAAAGAGTTTGGTTAATAACCTTTTTAACCGCCAATTGGTGGGCAAAAATTAAATTTTGCGATGATTTTCGCGCTTTTTTTGGATGTTTATATTACAATTTCGGCGAAATAGTGGGAAACGGTTGTCTTTTAGTGCGGGATTATTTATTATTGTATTTGACTGTATGGAATTATATGGAAGTAAATTTAAGTGAGGAACACATCACAATGAAGAAAATGATTATTCATGGCGGCCAACGGCTCACTGGTGAAGTGACGATTGGCGGCGCGAAAAACAGCACAGTAGCGTTAATTCCGGCAGCGATTTTGGCTGATACACCGGTGCGTTTTGATATGGTACCGGATATTCTTGATGTCCACAATTTGATGTTAATTTTGAAATCAATGAACGTACATTCTACGTTTGAAGACGGGGTCTTAACCATTGACCCCACTGAGATTGTTGAAGCGCCACTCCCAAGTAAAGCAATTAAGAGCTTGCGCGCGTCGTATTATTTTATGGGGTCCTTGTTGGGGCGGTTCCAACGGGCCACGCTGAGCTTTCCTGGTGGAGACAATATTGGGCCACGGCCGATTGATCAACACATCAAGGCGTTTAAGGCGCTGGGAGCAAGTGTTACTGAACATGATGGCACAGTGAAGATTACCACGGGTCCGGAAGGCTTACATGGCACGCGGATCTTCTTAGATATGGTGTCCGTGGGGGCTACGATTAATGCCATTTTGGCTGCCGTTAAAGCGGTGGGCACTACGGTGATTGAAAATGCGGCCAAGGAACCAGAAATCATTGATATTGCCACGTTCCTCAATAACATGGGCGCGCACGTCCGTGGGGCTGGTACCGATGTTATTCGAATTGAGGGTGTGCCAACGTTACGGGCGATGAACACCCACACGATCATTCCTGACCGCATTGAAGCGGGAACCTATTTGTCGATGGCAGCAGCCGTGGGTGATGGGATTGTTGTGAAGAATGTGATTCCGGAACATTTGGAATCCTTCACGGCTAAGCTCATTGAGATGGGTGTGCCACTAGAGATTAGTGAAGATAGCATCTATGTTCCCCGGGTGACAGAACTCACGCCAATTCAAGTGAAGACAATGCCATTTCCTGGTTTTGCGACCGACTTACAACAACCCTTGACGCCACTCTTGTTCCGGGCGGCTGGTAGCAGTGTCATCATTGATACGATCTACCCCAAGCGCATTAAGCACATTGCCGAATTGCGAAAGATGGGGGCTAACATCCGATCAGAAGACGGGATGATTGTGGTTGACCCGAGTGATGACTTAATTGGCGGCCATGTGCAGGCGGGCGAGATTCGAGCCGGGGCCTCCTTAGTGATTGCTGGACTGATGGCAACGGGCGATACGGAGATTGATCAAGCCGATAATATCTTACGGGGGTATGACCGGATCGTGGCTAAATTAACAGCTTTGAATGCGAACGTTGAGATCGTGGAAGATAGTTTAGTTGAAAATGGTCGCGATTAGCCATTGATGGCTGGCGTAATCCATGGTATAATTCAACGGTTGACGATTAATCAATCTCTGGTTCAGTCAATGAATCAGGGCAAAGGAGCGTAATACATTATGAAGCAAGGAATTCATCCAGATTACCGCGAAGTTGTGTTCCAAGACTCAAGTACTGGTTTCCAGTTCTTGTCTGGTTCAACGGCAACTTCTGACGAAACGGTTGAATGGGAAGATGGCAACACTTACCCATTGATCCGTGTCGAAATTACTTCTGATTCCCACCCATTCTACACAGGTAAGCAAAAGTTTACCCAAGCCGATGGTGCTGTGGACCGTTTCAACAAGAAGTACGGTTTATCCAACGACTAATTATAAAGTTTATGATTTGTCTGGCCGGTGGGCAGCTTAGCTGTCACCGGTTTTTTGTTTGGCTTGGTTTGGCTGTTGGATAGTCTATCTGGTGGATTGAAGCGCCGGGCTTTGTTTTTAATCGTAAATGGCGTAAAATTCAGAACCGAAGAGATTATGAAATTGGGGATTGGAGTAAAGTAAAATGGCAGAGAAAAAACAAACACCCAAGAAGCACCGCTGGCGGTGGCTATGGACCGTTTTGTTTATCTTCTTATTAGCAATCTCGTTGGCCTTAATCTTCAACGAGCAGATTAAAAACTGGTTGATCTCTTCCTATCAACCACGGATTTCACGTAAATCGGTTCAAAGTAATCAAAAGAAGAAAGCGTCATATGACTTTAGTAAGGTAAAATCGTTGGATTTCTCAACGGTGGCCAATGCCCGCTGGAATACAGCGGATATTCATGTCGTTGGTGAGATTTTGATGCCCCAGTCCAAGGTTCATTTGCCAATCGCTAAGGGGATTAGCAATGAGGTCTTGGCTCTGACCGCGGGAACCATGCGACCGGACCAGAAGATGGGAGAAGGTAATTATCCGTTAGCTGGGCACCATATGACCTCACAGACGATTTTATTCAGTCCCCTGTACTGGAAGACGCGGGTTGGACAAAAGATTTATCTGACGGATGCTAAGCGCGTCTATGAGTATCAGGTGAGCGTGCGGAAGTTCATTCCGGCAACGGATGTGCAGGTTATCGCACAAACCAAGCAAAAACTGGTCACCTTAATTACGTGTGATGCTACCGGTGCGAACCGCTTGATGATTCGGGGAAAATATGTGAAGCAGATGGCCTATAAGGACGCACCAACGTCTGTTCAAAAAGGGTTCCATGGTAGCTTTAACAACCGAAGTTAAAACTGATAAGTATGAGGCAATTACCGCGATGACGGCGATTGTCTCCTTTTTTATGCTGTAAATAAGGATATAGGACGATTGAAAGCGCATACTGTGTTGTTTTTTTTAATCAATTTTGGTGTAAGGTATAAACGACATGACACATCTTTAACTTGTGGCCACATTTTGATGGATGGCTAAAAGTAAGGTCGGCTAGTAATCAAACGATAATCTTTAAAATGCTTATACGTAGGCGTTTTACGAAAATAAGCAAGATAATTGTTTATGGTCCAATCATTTTTCGAAAAAATCTCTACCACAGAAGAATAATTGTGGACAAAAAATTAATACCATGATATTATAAATATGGATATTGAGAGGGCCATGATAAGCTTCTGATGACTAGCAGGAGCGGCCGACGGTGAAAGTAATAGAGTGTGTTTCTGGAAAAGGGGGAGCAACGATGACCCACAAAATTTTAAAAATGTTGATGTTAACAGCTTTGCTGGCGGGCATTGGGACCAGCTCTCTGACTAATGCGCAGGCTGACTCAACCCAAAAGACCACGGCTTCAGCAACATTGGTTTCGGGGGTTAATGGTGGGATCAAGTTAGACTCCGCCCCAGATGTTAGTTTTTCCGCGCAGTTAACCGGGAATGAGATCAAAGATTTAGCTGGCACCCAAACGGATGATTTACAAGTAACCAATGCCGGCTCAGCAACTGGTTGGAACGTGAAAGTTGCTGCTTCGGCCATGACGGACGCTGATGGTCAGCCGTTAGCTGGTGCAACGTATGGATTCACAACTACGGCGGCTAAACCTTTGGATGAAAACAATAACTCTACAGCGACTGCCAACAACCTCAGCTTTGACGGTGCTGGTAGTGGCGAACAAATTGCCATGCAGGCTGCCCCAAAAGAGGGCTTGGGAATTTGGCAAGGTAACTATGCCAAATCACAAATGACGGTGCCAGCTAACGCCATGGGTGGCGTGTACACGGCAACATTGACGTGGACGTTAGGTAACACGCCAGAATAGACTGGTTGACTGTATGCGGTAGTTGACGAGAGATTCTGCAATAACTAAGGTGAACTGTGAGATGACGCTTTTATCAGCGCTACTATCGATTTTTGCCTTAGCTACTACTGAATTTAACTTAAGCTAAATAAAGATTGATACCACAATTAATAAATAGTGGACAAATAGCACAAAGCGTGCTAGTATATAAATGAATCGTTGATAGGCACGAAAGATGAGCGGCTAACAGATACGCTTTAGCCATCTATAATTACGTTCATTGAGGTGCTCGTAAGTTACTAGGGGATTACAAGCAAGGATATAAAGGAGATAATGATAATGACTAAGACGACTGTGAAATTTGCTGCGATTGCTGCTTTGGTTGCTGGATTAGGATTGGTTTCTGCTACTACCGCGAGTGCGGCGACGTTTGGCACAACTGCTAACAGTGGGAGCACGACAGCTAAGACTACTTTGAAAGCCAGTGATACAGGAACAGGCGATAACGGGGTTGTATTGAAGTCGGCCCCAGACATCGACTTTGGAACGATTCAATTGAATGGTGATGCGGTTACTAGCACTGCGGATAACACAAACGTAACTGATACGTTAACGGTGGTTAACGCCGGGCACAAAGATGGTTGGAGTGTTCAAGTGCAAAACGATGCCATGGTTAGTGGTTCAGATACCTTGACTGGTGCAACGATCACGTTGCCAACGGTTACACCAAGTAATGGTGTTGCTGGTGATGCCAGTGTTGGTGCTACCACGAAGGTTGAACTGCCTGGTGCCGGCTCTCAAGGTGCTACTAACGTGATGACTGCGCCAGCTAAAGGCGGGGTCGGGACTTGGAATGCTGATTACTCATCAACCAAGCCAACGTTATCTGTACCAGCTAACTCAGTTGAGGGTGCTTACACCTCTAACTTAACTTGGAGCTTGGTTGATTCCGTAAAGGCATAAGCGATATTAATTGAAATCTGTTAAAGCTTGGACGATTGTTCAGGCTTTTTTTATTTTTAGTAAATACTGAAAACCAAAACTAAATTGCGGTAATAAAGTTTGCTATTTAGCGAGTAGTTTAACGTGTCGTTTATAGTGTAGTTACATTATGCAATGATACATCGAGCCTGGCAATTAGCCATATTACGGAGATGATTCCGCTACCAAAATCTATAGACAAGACCCATCCTATGGGGAATTGCTTGGCAGATTAGATACGGTGTGAAACGTATGAATGGGATTCCTGATTAATCGCAAATAATGTTGTTACCACATAAGATTAATAGTGGACAAAAATATGGTTATGCGTTATACTGAATTCGAAGGTTAGGAATGAGTTAAGTAGCTCGATGAAGATAGCGAGAACAACTAGGGTATTCTCGAGCCAAGCATCTGAACTAGCCATAGTAGATAATTTAAAGCCACTGAGGATATATTAAAGGGGATAATGATAATGAAAAAGACTTTAAGCATTATTGCAACGGTTGCTGCTTTTGCTGGTTTAGGTTTGGCTTCGGGGACGGTTGCTCACGCGGCTGTTAATGAAAAAGGTACAGGGGCGACAACTGATGCTAACATTACATTGAAATCTGGAGATCCAAATGAAGGCGCCGGTGGAATTACGTTAACGGATGCACCAAGTTATACGTTTAGCGCGGCTACCTTGGATGGTACGGCACAAAGTGTTGATACGACGGCTACGGGTAACTTAACGGTTAAAAACCCCGGGGTTGCCTCTGGTTGGAACGTTACAGTGAAAAATGATAAGATGACCGATGGGACACATACTTTGGATGGTGGGAGCTTGGTATTGACGTCTACTGGTGCTTCATCGACCGATACAACGAACACAACCAAACCAGCCACGCCAACCGCATCACAAACGGTGACAATGGGAACTGGTACTGACGGTACAACTGCTCAACCTGTAATGACTGCTGCGGCAGAAAAAGGCTTAGGTATCTGGGACGCCAATTATACGAAAGCAACTTTGAACATTCCCGCTTCTGCGGTTGCTGCAGATTCAACGAATGGTTCAGCTTACAAGACGAATTTGACTTGGACACTATCTAACGCACCTGCATAGTCGGTTATTTTAAAATATTGAATTCAAAGGCATAGGCATTCGTAGTGAATGATTCCTATGCTTTTTTACATACAAATTTGTTGATTGGCAATACGGTGATAACAAGGTCAGTCCGGTGCTAGAAAGAACTTTAAATAATTATTTAGGCACATTAGATGAATCATTTTCACTAATGTCTAACTACTTGTGTTGTTATATCAGAAGACGCTCCAACAGATTAATCATACAAGGGGACGTAAATCGTGGCTTGAATCGCCAATGGTGTAGATGGAAACAAGTGAATTGAATAATTAGAAAAAGGGGGGTTACTTTTAATATTCTATAAATGTTTCTTGCACATATGATTAATGATGGACAAGAATTGGCGCCGGTTGTATACTGAACTTAGAAGTTTGAACGGTATTATGTAATTGGTTAGGTAAGACGACTAGGGTTTGCTTAATCGGATGGGCAATATGCTAACGATTAAATGATATTCAGAATGCTGGAAAGTTTGTGGTTTTCTGGCACCAAAGAAAACGATTGCATAATAATGAAGATTTGCGGTTTTTGGTAGTTGAGGAGGAATCACTCATGAGGAGTAAATTACTAGGGCTAAGTGTTGTGATGATAACAGTTTTATTCGGTAGCTTGGCAGGGGTGAAAACAGCACAGGCGGCGTATGTAGACGATAAGGATGCGAAGAATGCTTTGGCAACTATGCCCAAGGGATTGCCGTTGTCCAATTACTTTGCTCCTGGACAAAATTACGATTCGACTGGATTGACAGGTGGTTTTACGCCTGAAGTCCGTGATTCAACTAATAGCAGCAGTAGTGGTACTCAGGCCATGCAGTTGACGGCCGATAGTTATAATGGTGGGGCCACAGTATGGTCCAAAGATGGCTTTAAGTTTAACTTGTATAAAAATCAAAAAGCCAGCATGTGGCTGTATTTTGGCAATGGTAATACTAGGACTGTCGGTGATGGAATGGCATTTGTTCTTCAAAATAATAGTTCTGGTGGTACAGGGACTTATAGTGATAAAGGGCAAAGCATAGGTGTTTGGGGGAAAGATGTATCAACTGATGCCAATGGAACTAAGACGCAAAGAACGATAGCAGATTCAGCGATTCCCAAGAGTTGGGCGTTGGAGTTTGATACATTTCCTAACGCGGCGATCCCAAATGGCACAGACTATGTACTTCCAAGTCCTAATCCAGACGGAATTAAAAAAATTTCTGGGAATATAGGGTCTGTTTTTAACAAGCCAACAACAGCTGATAATAATACTTTAAAAGCCGATAATAATGATATTGCGGATGCAGCTAATGGATTTGATGCCAACGCAGGCAATGTTAGTTCCTATCCACACATTGCTTCTAACTATCCCGGAGAACCAAGTACGTATACTCTTCATTCGTTAGGTTCAGTGTCTATTGGTGGGTATAAAGATATTTTTGGGGAACATGATACACAGCATTTAACCTATAACTGGGCTACTTTAAATCACGAAGGTGTATTATCATATCCAAACACTGGACGTGGGGGGAAACTATCAAATGGTAAATGGCATCATTTATCGATCGATTACAAGGCAGCAACATCGACTAGCGATGGCGTTATGACTTATACCTATGATGATAAAAATCCAGATACAGGTGCTAAGCAAAGCAACGGGACCGATTATGGTTCGTTTGAAGATAATCATATGTCACGACAGGTTAACATCACGCCCTCAAAGCTAGGTGCATCGGAAGCTAATCCAACTGTTTGGTGGGGGTTTACTGGTTCAACTGGACAGGCAAGTGAAAACAATTTAGTCGCGTTTGAACAGATCCCTAACTTGGCTAACATTAACTCCAGTGGGACTATGACCGACACGACCACCAATAAAGATGTTACGGACAACGCTACTATTCAAGGCAATGACCATGTCAAAGTCAATTATAATGTTTCCTATGACAGTGGGACGTCTGCTTGGGAGAATGTTCAGGCTAAAATTGATGTACCAAAAAGTATTACGTACAAGTCATCTAAGTTGACCTATACGCAGAAGTCGGGCGCTACCACAACAACAACGTTAGATGTAGCGGGATTGTCGAGTACGGGTATTAAATTAGCTTTGGCCCATGCGCTCAACAATGCGAGCGATAGCGACTATGTTTCAGCTGATATTACCTTGACCGGTGTCGCGGATAATCCAACCGCTAAAACAACTGTTGCCGCGACGACTGGGAGCTTTACGGGGACACAAGCAATTGCTTCAGTTGATATTCCGTCATTCATAATTGCGCCATCGACGTTGAATCTGCAGTTGGATCAGTCAGCAGTGACGGCTTCCGGTGATAGTGATGTGAAGTTGACTGGAAAGATCACCTCAACAGCTACTTTGGACAGTAATGATAAGCTAACCTTGCACCCGTCTATTAACGGGAATGATTTGGCTACCAGCAAGCTGAGCGCGACTGATAAACCGGGTGTCTTCACCGTGACGGTTCCAATTAGTCAGTTAAGCAGTGGTGAAAATGCGTTTGAAGTGTATGCGACCGATAGTACGGGGAACTCGTCTAACACGGGGGCCGCGACGATTACGCTGGGGTCGCTGTCCTTTGGTACCGTCTCTGATAGTGCGGCTTTCAAAGATACAACGTTAGATGGCAGTCAGCAGACTGCTGGTACGAATGGCGATTGGAACCTTAATGTCCAAGATACTCGGGCTGTTGGCAGTCAGTGGACGTTATCTGCCAAGATTTCACAGCCGTTTAAGGTCAACGATCAAGCTTTAAAAGGCAGCTTAATGTACAAGACGGCCAGTGGAACGGAAGCCATCACAGCGGACAACACATCAATCGTGACGCACACCAAAACGGCTAGTGACAGTTCAACGACGAATGTCGCTGGTAGTTGGAACACGGATTCTGGTTTGCTATTAGATGTTGGTAGTAGCAATACGGCCGGCACTTACAGCGGGCAATTGACCTGGACCTTACAGGACGCACCACAATAGGTTATTAATTTAGAAGCAGTTTTAGCAATCAGCTAGAGCTGCTTTTTTTGCTGCGTTCTATGAGAATCAACCGCCTGTGATCACTGAAGGTTGCGTGGATTAGCTACGGGTATGGACCATGTTTCATAGAATTAATGCTTAAAAAGGCGTGATCAGGCGATCTGTTAGACAATATCTGGTAAGAATTGGGTGAGGATAAGAGAAAAGGATAGTTATGACAGGTAACTATCCGCCTTTGATGATCCGCGGTGTGACTGAACACAACTGAGAACCGTATGAACGACTATAAAAAGAGCTGATTTTACATAATTCTGATAAAAAAATATTAGTGAAATCGAATTCAATTGATAATTCAAACGATGAACAAATACTGATATGACAACAAGCAAAGCTAATGGTTAGTATCGGCGAAAAAAAAGAAATGCTGAATTATCAAAAAAATCAAGCTATCCATTTCGATAACTATGGACAAAGTAAAAAAGACGTGCTATTCTATACATGAATCATCGATGAGTTCAACGAAGAAAGTTGTAGATAATGTTGGTCTGTAAGTTAGTTAATCACAAGTTGAGAATTTGGTTTGCCATTTTCTCACCTAACGTGAGGATGGGGACAGTGATGAGATTTAAAAAAATCTGGTTGTTGCTGTTAGGCCTCCTAATCGTTGCTGGTGGGGGACAATCCGTAGTGGCTTTAGCGGATGTTCAGCAATCTACTTACCAAGTGGAGCTGACACCGAGTAAAGATACGTCCGGCGCACTTGCCGGAGGGGATGGTGACTTTGCAGTGGGTGATAGCGGGAATCATAGCGGTAGCTCAATAGCTAAGTCACCGAGTGGCAGTCGGGTTTCACCGACCGCAGCTCAGGGTCAAGACGGTGATCAGGTATCTGGGACACCGTCGCGGTCCGGTTTGAGTGGACGTTTGCCACAATTGTCAGAAGGCCAGTGGTACGGTTTTGGGTCAATGGCAGGTATCATCATATTATTGCTGATTTGGATCGGCATGTTGTTAAAACGTAGGAAGCAAGAAATTAAAACTTTAAGTTGAGGGGATAATATTATGACTAAGAAAACTTTACAATTTGTAGCAGCTGCAGCTATGGTAGCAGGTTTGGGCTTCGGTTCAGTTTCCACCGCCTTTGCGGCTACTAGTGACAGTGCCAGTGGTTCTAACACGGGGGATTTGCACACGACGGCTAAGGTTGCATTGACCGCTGGGTCCACTTCTGGTGGGGACAACGGTGACGGCGGTAACGCTGGTGATGGGGCATTGGCCTTGGTTACTGCACCAAGTTACACGATTGATGGTGGTGAACTTGGTGGGTCAAAGGCACTGAAATTAGCCGGTACTGCTGACGGTAATACACCAGTTCAGACGGTTAACCCTGGTCTTAAGACCAACTGGGGTGTTACTGTGAAGAGTAGCCAATTCGCGACAACTACTGGAACAGAATTGCAAGGTGCTGTGTTGACTTTAACTGATGGTGCGGTTACTTCACCGACTGGGTCAACGTCTTCAACTGCGCCTACTGGTGAGGGTTCCATTGAATTAAATGGTGATGGGACTTCCGAAAAACCAGTTGTGACGGCTGCCGGCAATGAAAATATTACTGGTGACGCTAAGGCAGTTGGTGTTGGTACGTGGAACACGAGCTTCAATACCGCTAGCTTGGCTGTTCCAGATGGGAACACGGCCGGTACTTACACTTCTAACTTAACTTGGACTCTAAAGAACGCCCCATTCTAAGACGTTTAGGCATCGATAGTGAGGAGGCGTCGTCGTGAAACGTGTATTATGGTTTATGGCCTCGCTAACTCTAGGGATCATGTTTACGGCGCAGTCGACTGCTCTGGCCAATTCAGGGTCATTGTCGACCACTGCTAAAGTAACCTTAAGTGGAGATGGAAGTACTAAGCCGGTTAATCCGGGCGAGCCAACCGATCCAGATGATTCTGGAAATGACGGAACTGGTTCTAAGGGTAAATTAACTTTGGATTATGTGCCGAACCTCACGTTCAAGCAACAGCAGGTTACCAAAGGGCAAATTGTAACGACGGCCACCAATCAGGGTGCTTACGTACAAATTAGCGACCGCCGTTTCACGGGTGCGGGTTGGCAATTACAAGTCAAACCCAGTCCCTTAGTTGGCGAAAAAGATTTTTCTAAGATTTCAGCGGCGGCCTTACAGTTGGGTTCAGCTTCCTTTGCTAAGGCAAGCACAACCAATGTGAGTGCCAGTCCGACGGTTACCGACTCGGCGACTAGTTTGATTCCGATTGGCAGCTATTCACTAGTTGCTTCGGCGAACAAAGGAACTGGTCTGGGCACGTGGTTGTTACAGGTAAACCGTAGTGCGACTGCACCAACCAAGCTATTGGTAGATAATGCTGTTGTTAAGCAACAGCAGACTTATCAGGGTGCATTAACTTGGCTATTGACTGATACGCCGCAATAAGTAGAAAAGTTAGTAGCGGTGGCTGTCGCCACCGCTACTTTTGGTATAATATAGGTAAATAGTGGGAATTGGAGGCTACATCATGAAGCGTTATTGGCAATGGATTTTGGCATTGGGGGCACTGCTGACTTTTGCGGGCTGGCACACCACAACAGCTCACGCTGAAGGGGTTGGCTATACGGTATCGGCAAAGCTGCCAAAGAATCAGGATGATAAGAATGTCACCTATTTTGCGCTGCGGGTTAAACCTAATCAGCAAGAGAAATTAGGAGTGGTCATTTCTAATCAAAGTAAGAAGTCGGCGACTTTCCAATATGGCGTCAACCAAGCAATTACGAACAACAACGGGGTTATTGACTACAGTAATAGTAATCCGAAGCTTGATAGCTCATTAAAAGTGGGCATTAAGGACGTTTTTAACGAACAGAAGCTACAGAAGGTAACAGTGCCGGCGAAGACGTCTAAGACCGTTTACGTCACCTATAAGATGCCTAGCAAGAAGATTGATGGGATGATCTTAGGTGGTGTTTACGTCAAGAAGATGGCCGGTAAGGAAGCTAAGGCGAAAAAAGGAGTTACGATTACCAATCAATTCGCCTATGTAATTGGTGTTCGCCTGCGTGAAAGTAGTGTTGATGTCGCACCTGACATGAAGTTAAATGAAGTTCGGGCTGGTCAAATCAACGCCTATAACCAAGTGGAAGCAAACCTCCAAAACCCACGTCCCGGTCTGATGTCTCAATTGAAAGTTAAGACCAAGGTCACTGAGGTTGGCAAGACTAAGGTTGTCTTACAAAACGAAAAGTCGAATATGGCGATGGCACCTAACAGTAACTTTAATTATGCCATTCCATGGGGCGATACCCAATTGAAGGCGGGGACGTACACATTAACGCTGGACTCAACAGCTAAGGGTGGCTATCATTGGCATTTTGTTAAGAACTTTACGGTAACCCAAAAGCAAATCAACAGTTTGAAGAATAAGATTAATACGCCACAACAACATAATTACCTCTGGTGGTTTGTTGCCGGCGGGATTCTGATTATCTTATTGTTAGCGATTATCATTTACTTGTTACTCAAGCGTAAGCGTAATGACGATGATGATAAGCAAGAGTCGAAATAACTGAGTAAGTTACAACACGGTTTTACTGACAGAGTAGAGCCGTGTTTTTTTGTGGGAATTATGAATTGGACACTTTTGCCAATCCGCTGAGATTTTTGAAGCCTTTGATTACTGCAGCTTTAGCATAACTTGGGCCTGATTGTGGAATAACTAATCAACGATAAATAACGAATAGACTGGTTTGACAGCGTTTATGGGGAGACTGATGTTGGGGAGTGAACCTTTTAACTGTTATTGTTAAACGGTGTTCATAAATGTGGCCTTTTACGAATTAATTTGTTACAATGTATGCATATTATATGGCCGATATGAATTTAGCTGACCGATTAAATTGAAATTGGGGATTGGGAGATGGACGATGAAGCTTAAAAGGTTGTTGATCGGGGGTTTTAGTCTGCTGTTAGCCATCGGCCTAGTTAGCCAGATGTCAGTGGCCCATGCAGATGCCGATTATGATAAAGCCAAGGCTAATGCGCCGCAGGGTCTACCGCTGAGCAACTATTTTAAATTTGGCGATTTTGCGGGTAACTCGGCTAAGGTTGTGGATACGGGACGAAGTGATGGGACGCAGATGGTTCAATTGACGGATGCGAAAGCGGAAGTTGGAACGATCTGGACCGGGGATGACTATGCCCTCGACCTCAATAAGAATGCCACGGCATCGATGTGGATGTACTTTGGAAACTATCCGGTGGATGCGGGTGATGGGATGGCCTTTGTGATCCAAAATGATACGCGCGGTGTTAATGCCGTGTCGCGGGCTTCTGATGGGACCGTCGGTAATGGGCAAACTTTAGGTGTCTGGGGAGTTGACGATGATCCGAAGGGGACAGTAGCACAGATTGCCAGTCGAGGTATTCAAAATAGCTGGGCCCTGGAATTCGATACGTATTTGAACAGTAATAATTTTGACTTACGAACCGGTGTAGCCAAGCAACACATCGCTTCTAATTATCCAGGATATGCGGGGAGCTATGGTTCCGGTGGCGACTTCTTTTATTTGAATCACAATGGGTTGATGAAAAATAGTAGTGATCCGAATTACCTGCTTTCATCGCGGGACAACACTTGGAAACACTTAACGCTTAAATGGGACGCGGCTGCGTCAACGATTACGTATGCCTTTAATGATAAGAATCCGGCTACCGGTGACGCAAAGACGGCGACGGGGACCCAGACCGTTACGATTGACCGGAGTAAGATCGATCCCAACGGTACGGGTAAGGCACGCTGGGGCTTCACAGGTTCAACCGGAGAACTTTGGGAAAATAATTTAGTGATTTTTGAACAGTTACCCGGGATTGTTAACAGTTCGGCGACAGCAACCATTACCAATACGCGGACTGACAAACAGATTGCCACAGGAGATACCATTGATGCGGGAACACCGCTCCGGGCGGATTATCGTTTAGATTATACGAGTGGTTCTAAAAGTTGGACCGGGATTAACGCTAAGATCAATCTACCAAATAGTTTCGCTACCAACTACGCAAAGGTCACCTATGCTAATGGAAAAACAGCCTTGCTTGATACGTCCCAACTGTCGGACCAAGCATTGACGGCAGCTATTGATGACCTGAATACGACTAACAATGTGGCGACGGTTTCGGTATATGGTTCGGCAACGAATTCAAGTACGTCGTCAGCCGTGAGTGTGCCGGCCGCAACCAGTCACTTTAACGGCTCGAATGCGTTGACGATGGCGAGTACGCCGGCCTACACGATTAACCCTCGTAACAGCTGGCAACTAGGCTTGTACTTCGGCGTGGTTGGTACTGGGACGACCACAACGTCGATGACTACGACAGCGGATGGGGTCGACTTGACTGGGTACTTTACGTTTGCACAAGACAATACGCCCAGTTCAGAGGCCTTAATTAATGGTTCTGCAGTTGATTTGTATCCTAGCGTTAATGGGAAAGCCTTGAGCTCAGTTAAAGTGTCTTCTGGAACATCGCGAGAATTTAGTTACCATATTGCCACTGCTGACTTGACTAGCGGTGAAAATTATGTGACCCTGACGGCGGGATATGCGGCTTCTACCGGGACCGTTTATTCAACCCCAGTTACTGCAACGGTGACGGCCGGAGCGCTAGGGTTTCAATCAGTCAGCGACACGATTAACTTTAACGAAACGTTAACTGGAAACACTGAGACGATTGCACCAGTTAGCCAGCCAGATGTGTTGGTCAGTGATACACGTGGGGGTAAGAACAGTTGGACTGTCAAGGCGGCGTTAACAGCGATGAGCACTAGTTTCCCTGGGACCCTGATCTACCAGCCGGGTGATGGCTCGTCACTGTCGTTAAATAATCAAGCGGCAACAATTGATACAGGGAAAGCCGCTAGTTCAGCAACCGATGTCAGTGATGACTGGAGTCAGACTTGGACGGGGGCCGCTTCTAAGGGCCTATTCTTGAAGGTGCCAGGGTCGTCGACTTCTGGTAATTATAACGGTCAGATTAATTGGGAACTAGACGATACGCCTAGCTAGAAAACACCTAAGAAGGCTTATCAGAAATCTTGAATGATTTTTGACGGCCTTTTTTTATTAATATTTGTCGTTATAGGTAAGGGTTACAAATGCCCCGAATTGCCCTAAAACAAGATAAATGGTGATGGCCAATAAGTGCTGTCAATCAACATCTTTTCTATGACTAATGAAAGTGAAATTTGATTAATTAACCGGTAAATAAAGGTATCTTTTTTTAGTTTAACTTGGTAAAATGAAAGCGGTTAAACGTCTATTGGATTAGGAAAATTCAAATGATGCTTTGTGAATGGTTTATATTGTACACGCTGGAAGGTGAAGTTACGTAGGGAGACGATACAATGGGGATCAAACGTTGGTTCTTAGGTGGCTTGGCACTTGTTGTGGCTGGATTACTGGGCGGTCCGATTGCTCAGGCTGATAATAATGATTTGAGTAATGCGATTAGTTCCGCGCCACAGGGGCTGCCTTTGAATGATTATTTTAAGCTGGGGACCCTTAATACTAGCACTGGTGGCGGTAATTCAGCTAAAGTGATTGACAGTAATCGCGGTGATGGGACACAATTGGTTCAGCTGACAGATACCACCAACGAAGTGGGGACTATTTGGACGGCGGATAACTATCGGCTCAACTTGAATAAGAACGCAACAGCCTCTATGTGGCTGTACTTTGGCTATCGAACGTCTAGTGCGGGCGACGGGATGGCGTTCGTGTTACAAAATGATGCCCGGGGGGTGGACGCCATTGCTAAGACGACCAGTGGTACGGTTGGTGATGGTGAAACGCTGGGGGTTTGGGGTGTTGACGATGGTATCACTAATCCGCAAATTCAATCACGAGCGATTCAGAATAGCTGGGCGTTAGAGTTTGATAGTTTCAGTAATACGCAGAGTCGCAAGGGATCGGCCTTTGATACATCGGTTGGATCCTATCCCCATATTGCGTCTAACTATCCGGGAGCTGGTCTGACGTATGTTACGAATAATTTAAATCCTGATAATCCCTATGTGCTTATGCAACATCAAGGCGTTATTCAAAATAACAGTTATAGTCTCTTATCTAATGGTGCTTGGCATCATGTGACAATGAGGTGGGATGCGACTGCTAAGACGATGACGTATAGTTATAATGATAAGGACCCGAGCACCGGCAATGCCCAGACGCCCGTGGGTACGAAGACAGTTTCTATTGATACGACGAAGATTGATCCGAATAATACTGGCTACGCACGCTGGGGATTTACAGGCTCAACCGGTACGAACTGGGAGAATAATCTGGTGATTTTCGAGCAGGTTCCGGGCGTCGTGAATAGTAGTGCATCTGTAACGGCAACAGATTTGACGACGGATAAGGTGATTGCGGCAGGGGACACCGTTACGTCAGGCGATCAGCTACAATTAGCGTACAAGTTGAACTACGACAGTGGCTCACAGGATTGGAAGGATATTGTGGCTAAAATTGCGGTTCCCAATAATATGACGGTGAGCTATGCGAGGGTGACTTATGCGGATGGTAAGAGTGAACTGATTGATCCAGGTACTATCAGTGCGCAGACGTTGAAATACCAGCTAACGCATGACTTGAATGGCACTAATGCACCAGCCACCATCACTATCATTGGCAACGTTATGGGGGTTAAAAATGCCACAACAGCGGTTGCAGCGGCGAAGAGCACATTTAATGGGAGTAATGCTCTAACGAACGCGACTACGCCAAACTTTACAATTAGTGCTGCGTCTAACTGGTATTTGCGGTTATTCTTTGGGACTGCCGCTAACGGGACTAAGACGAGTCAGATGGATTTGGATGCCGTTAAAGATACCACGTTGACCGGGCATTTTACCTATTCGTTGACGAGTACGGCTAGTGATGCTGGCTACGGGGGAACAGCGGGTAAGGCGGTGACCTTGCGACCAACGGTAAATGGACAGACGCAGACGTCCACGACTGCCGGAGATGGCGGCACCTTTTCGTATACGGTGCCGGCTAGTTTGCTATTGCCGGGGGCCAATACCGTGACGCTTTACGCAATTTACAACGGCGGTACCAACGTGTCGGATGTGATTAAGGCCACCATCAACGTTGGATCATTAACATTTTCGAATGTGACCAGCAACATTGCTTTTAATGCGGAATTAACCGGAACAGCGGCCACGATTGCACCAAGTAGCCAACCCAATATTTCTGTTGCGGATACGCGAGTAACAGGCAAACACTGGGCCTTGAGTGCTAGTCTAACGGGACTGGCGGCAAGCTTCCCGGGGGAAGTTGTGTACCAACCAGGAAATGGGAACGTGACAACTTTGAGTAATCAAGATGCTGCCATTGATACGGGAGATTCGGCCGCTACTACAACTGTTAGCAAGCAGTGGTCCAGTACGTGGACTGATTCGTCATCGAAGGGACTATTTTTAAAGATTCCCAGTGCAACGACGGCTGGAAATTATGACGGTACAATTACGTGGAGTTTAAAGGATGCACCGAGTTAAGCGGAACGCTAAAGGTAAAATCTAAAGAATCGGACTCTTCAACACACTTGAAAGGTCCGATTCTTTAGTTGTTTTTGGGTGTTAGGCTGGCGTTTGTGATAATTTATCCAGCCAAGCCGGCAGTGATTTAGCCAATTCCTGATAGGTCAATTCGAACTTATGTGTGTACCACGGATCGTCAATCGCTTCATGTTGATGATCGGGTAAGATGTCTAGACACAAGTGGACCTTAGCGGCGTCCGCCGGGGTAGGCGCCAAGCGTTTAAGGTTAGCGACGTTGCTGTGATCCATCGTAATAATGGTATCGGCCCACGCAAAATCGGCAGCCGTGATTGGTCGTGAACGATGGGCACTGGCATCCAATCCGTGGGCACGTAACGTTTCTAATGCACCGGGATGGGGATGATTCCCCTCCTCTTCAGGACTGGTCGCTACCGATGCTACCGCAAATTGATCGGTTAATTGCCGGTCAGCGACTAATTGTTGGAAAATGGCTTCGGCCATGGGGGAACGACAAATGTTACCTAAGCAGACAAATAAAATGTGTTGCATACAGAAATCCTCCTAACAAATGGTAAAATAAAGCCAAGTTGCTGGTCTCGGGTGGAGCCTTTTGCTATGATTAGTTTAGCAGAAAATTCGGTCAGTTCCTAGACCAAGCCAGTAGCCCGATATGTGAGTTCTGTAGGGGACAAAATAATTTTATGGAGGCGTGATTTTATGGTTGCGATTATTGCGATTATCATCATTGTTTTACTTGTTATCTGGTATGTTGCCAGTTATAACGGTTTGATTCGTAGTCGGACAAATGTCCAAGAATCCTGGAGTCAAATTGACGTTCAGTTGAAACGGCGGAATGACTTAATTCCCAACTTGGTATCCACAACCAAGGGATATGCTAATTTTGAACAGTCGACGTTAAAGAAAGTGGTTGCCTTGCGCAACCAATTGACGGCAGTGCCGGCGGATGACCATCAACAGACGATGGAAGTCTCTAATCAGTTATCGACGACGTTACGGTCGTTATTCGCTCTGTCTGAAAATTATCCAGATTTAAAGGCCAATGCGCAATTTAGCCAGTTAATGGAAGAACTGACGAATACGGAAAATAAAATTGCTTATTCGCGGCAATTGTACAACAGTTCAGTGGCGAGCCTAACCGTGAAGATTCAATCCTTCCCAAGTAACATCGTGGCTAAAGTACACCATTTCCAAGCTGGCGAATACTTGCAAGTGCCAGAAGAAGAAAAAACCACGCCCAAGGTTAACTTTGATGACTTTGGGTCAGATAAGTAGGCGATCATATGTTATATGACCAAATTGCTACGAACAAACGGCGCACGGGTTACGTCATGTTTGGCTTCGGCGTCTTAACTTTAGCGATTGGTGCAGCATTGGGTTACCTCTTTTGGAACAGTTGGGTGTCAGGAACCGTGATTGCTGCAGTGGTGGCGGTCGTCTATATGTTGATTATGATTAGCCAGTCAACCAATGTGGTGATGAGCATGAATCATGCCCGTGAGATTAAAGACGTTAGTCAAGCGCCACAGCTTTGGCACTTGATTGAGGATATGGCGTTAGTGGCACAAGTACCGATGCCGCGGGTCTTCATTATCGATGATCCCAGTCCTAATGCCTTTGCAACGGGAAATGATCCCAAGCATGCTGCGGTGGCAGTGACAACGGGTATCATGGAACGCTTGAATCGTGAAGAATTGGAAGGCGTTATTGGGCATGAGATGTCCCATGTTCGTAACTATGATATTCGCTTGCAGACCATTGCGTTAGCTCTTTCCGCGGCCATTGGTTTATTGGTTAACTTTGCCAGCAATTGGTTCTGGTGGGGTGGGGCAACGCGGCGGCGAGATGATCGTGATGACTCGGCCGGTAATATCATTGGTTTAGTCATTTCCATTTTCCTGATTATCTTGGCGCCGTTAGCAGCTAGTATTGCGCAGATGGCCTTATCCCGCAATCGAGAGTATTTGGCAGATGCCTCTAGTGTCGAGCTGACGCGTAATCCACAAGGCCTGATTAATGCGTTACGAAAGATTGATGACAGTCAGCCCATGAAAGCTGCTGATCCTAACAGTGCCGCACTTTATATTAGTGATCCATTCAAGCACAAACAAAAATTTGCCGACCTCTTTGCAACCCATCCGCCGATTGCCGATCGAATTGCCCGGCTGGAAAAAATGTAAAATAAGTGGGCACCGGTAGTCGGTTTCGTAGTACAATTAGGTGTGATTGAAACTAGGGGAAAGAGTGTGCAACCATGCGCGGAAATTTTATCTATATTAGTTTAGAGCCGGTGACGAATATGATCTATTCGCTGGGAATTTTACCCGCTGATTTTTTGAACGGAATCCCAGCTATTCCGAACCAATTATTATTGCTGAACGAAGAGTCTGGCAACGATGTGGAAATCAATCCGCATACTCGGTTGCAGACCATAACCGGGCAAGCGCAGATTCGCCGGTATTTGTTAGGTAAACACGACCACGCGGTTAAGTGGTTAGATTATGCACACAGTGATGACTTGGACTTTTTGTTACCTACGGAGATTGCGGAGCTATTATATTTAGCTCATATGGATACCCATATTCGCACACCCTTTTATGCCAAACTACAGAACAATTATGTTTCTTTAAGTTTGCGAGACGGATTTTATAAGACGTATTATCGGCACCTAGGTGATGTCGATCACGTGTTAGAAGTTAGCATCAAGCGGCATTTGCGCGCCATGCACAATAACCGTTGGGTCTTTGCCCGTCCGTTGGCAATTAGCGATGTACCGCATGAAATTCTGTTGCAGCTGACACAAGGGCTAATGGATGGCATGATTGTGGCGTTCGATCAGCTAGTTGAACGACGGCGAGTTTATGTGATTCCTGTGCGCGCGATTACCCATCCGGAGCACCAAAATGCGTGGTACACACAAGAGGACGTTTACGCCGACTCTCGTGAGGTCGCTAGTTTGCGTTATGATTTGACCACGCGTGAGTGGGCGCTGAGCATTCATGATAATCAGGTATTTAATGATGTGAGTGAATTAATTTAGAAGTTGTCAACCACCGGTGACGAGTTGTCATCGGTGGTTTTTGCGTTAGTTTTAAGATTGTCTGGCGTAATCCATGGTATAATGAAATTCAGAATTTATATCAGAGATAGCGAATACCTCTGGTCAGAATTATTTCGAGAACGTGGCGACCTTAGGCGGCCGTTTCACTAATTAGGAGTAGAAAACATGAAGATGCAGCTTGCTGAAATTGCTCACGCAGTGGGAGCAATCAATGATTTCGAACAATGGGGTAGTGTCAGTGTGACTAGTGTGGCATTTGATAGCCGACACCTCCAACCGGGAGGACTCTTTATTCCCCTGACTGGTGAACACGATGGTCATCAATTTATTCAGTCTGCCATCGACCATGGAGCTGTGGCAACGCTTTGGGCCCGTGACCTAGCGTCCGCCCCCGCTGACTTCCCAGTTATCCAAGTCGATGATTCGCTGAAAGCCTTACAAACCCTCGCCCAATACTATCTGTCTAAGATTAATCCACGGGTGGTGGCGGTCACTGGGAGCAATGGTAAGACCACAACTAAGGATATGATTGCGGCGGTTTTGAGCACGCAATTTAATGTCACCAAGACACATGCGAACTTTAATAATGAGATTGGGGTACCCATGACGGTGTTATCCATGGAGCCCAATACCGAAATGCTGGTTGTTGAGATGGGAATGGATCGTCCCGGACAATTAGATTTCTTGAGCCAATTGGTCTCACCAGATTTGGCGCTGATTACCATGATTGGGGAAGCCCATATTGAATTCTTTGGTACCCGCGATAAGATTGCGGATGCGAAGATGGAAATTACACACGGGTTGAGTGATGATGGCGTGTTTGTCTTTAATGGTGATGAACCCTTACTACGCGAGCGTGCCACTGAATTGATCCAGCGACAGGTTACTTTTGGCCAGCAGGGCACCGATGATCTGTTCGCGACTGACGTTACGGGAACCCCGACAACGACCAGTTTTACCACGAATCAGTGGCCGGAAGTGACATTTACTATTCCAATGATTGGGACGTATAATGTCAATAACGCCTTGGCGGCCTTGTCCGTAGCAATGCTATATCGGATTCGACCAGAGAGTGCCAAGCAAGCGCTCGCGACCGTTAGCTTGACGGAAAACCGGGCGGAATGGGTGACAAGCGCCTCTGGTGCGGCCATTCTCAGTGATGTGTACAATTCAAACCCAACGGCGGCTAAGGAAGTCTTAACGGCCTTCTCGCAAACGCCAGTAACTGGTCAGCGCTATGTGGTCCTAGGGGACATGCTGGAGTTAGGCGACCAGGCTGATGCGATGCACGCTAGCTTGGCAAGCGCTATTGATGCAACGAAGATCGACCACGTTTATCTGGTCGGTCCACACATGTTGGCACTACAGGCTGCCTTGGCACAGCAACAGCCACAGTTAGCTGTTTCTCATTATGAGACGACTGACTTGGCGACGTTAACGGTTGATCTACAAAACCAGCTGACGGCGGATGATCAGATTTTATTGAAAGGGTCCCACGGGATTCATTTAGAACAAGTATTGGCGTCCTTGCAGGATTCTTCTGAAAATTAGTGTGAAAGCAAAGCAACTTCTGCGAGAGCTGGGAGTTGCTTATTTTCTTTCAGCGTTGTATGATGGTTTAGTTGTATTTTTTGAAACGAACCCCGTTTTAGCCAATCATCGTTCGCGTCATGGAAAACGGATTTTTTCCAAGAGCCCTGAGGCACTAAAACGACGAACTCATTTAGGAGGAAATTATTTTTGAAGTTTAAAGAACTGGGTCTCTCTGAAGACCTACTTAAAGCAATTACGTCAGTAGGTTACGAGGAAGCGACCCCAATTCAAGCCGAGACAATTCCGATGGTTTTAGCCGGCCAAGATGTGATTGGTCAGGCACAAACCGGTACCGGGAAGACTGCGGCCTTCGCCTTACCAATTTTGGAAAAAATTGATAAGAGTAACGAAAATGTTCAAGCGCTGGTTGTCTCACCAACACGGGAATTGGCTATCCAAACCCAAGAAGAAATTTACAAGTTAGGCCGGACTGAACGGGCTAACGTGCAAGTTGTCTATGGTGGCGCTGATATTCGTCGTCAGATTAAATCCTTAAAGAATCACCCGCAAGTGGTTGTTGGGACCCCGGGTCGGTTATTGGATCATATTCGGCGGCACACGTTGAAGTTAGACCACGTACAAATGTTGGTCTTGGACGAAGCCGATGAAATGTTAAACATGGGTTTCTTAGACGATATTGAAGATATTATCAAACAATTGCCAGAAGAACGTCAAACGATGCTGTTCTCTGCAACGATGCCGCCTGAAATCAAACGGGTTGGTGTCCAATTCATGAAGGACCCTAAGCATGTGAAGATCAAGGCTAAGGAATTAACCACGGACTTGATTGACCAATTCTACGTGCGTTCTCGTGATTTCGAAAAATTTGATGTCATGACGCGGTTCTTTGACGTTCAATCACCAGATTTGACGATCGTCTTTACCCGGACAAAACGGCGGGTAGATGAAATTGCCAGTGGTTTGGAAGCCCGCGGCTATAACGCTGCTGGGATTCATGGGGATTTGACGCAGAAGCGCCGGACCCAAATCATGAACGACTTCCGTCACGGTAAGTTGGATATCTTAGTGGCAACCGATGTTGCTGCGCGGGGGATTGATATTAACGATGTCACCCACGTTTATAACTACGATATTCCACAAGATCCCGATAGTTATGTTCACCGGGTTGGCCGGACTGGCCGTGCCGGGAAGCATGGGGTTTCCATGACGTTTGTGACACCAAACGAAATGGACTACTTGCGTGAAATCGAAAAGCTGACAAAGGTGCGGATGTTACCTTTGAAGCCACCTTCGGATGAAGAAGCGTTCGTCAGCCAATTGGGTGCTGCGAAGGAAACCATTGCTGACCTGGTCAACAAGGCGGATAAGGAAAAGTATGCTAAGGCAGCTGAAAGCTTGCTAAACGAATACGATGCCGAAGACTTAGTTGCGGCGCTCTTGAGTGATGTCACGAAAGATGACAATAACCAAGTACCCGTTAAGATCACGCCAGAACGACCATTGCCTAAGCGCGGTGGCAAACGTCACGGCGGTGGCGGCTACCATCATGGCGGTGGCAATCGTCGCGGCGGTAATGGCGGTGGCGGTTACCGTGGTGGACACCGTTCTTCAGATCGTCATGGTAATGATCGTGGCCATGGTTCACGCAACCATGACTCACGTAACCATAGTGATAACCGGAGTCACCGAAGCAACAATGGCGGTGGTCGGCGTAACGAAGGTGGTAGCCGCGGCTTCACCATTCGAAAGAAAGACTAGTTTTACATGAGAATTGATTGGAGAGCGCTCATCCTAGTGATGAGTGCTTTTTTATTAAAAAATTTTGTGGCATAAAAGGTTGATTTAGCAGGCTTAAATAGCTATGTTCACACTATAAATGGATTCTGGATAGAAAAGTTGGCTTGCGTTCAATACGGGTGCATGCTATTATGTACTTATAGATTTGATACGAATAAGCTTATAGCAAACCGCTACGGAGGTATTATCATGGCCAATAATTTTGACTTACATGCTGCATTGACGCTTGCCACTAAGCCAGGTCCATTCGTTACCATGACTCTGCCAGTCACGGGAATCCCCGCGACTGACCGCACCCAATTTAACAGTTTGCTAAAACAGGGAAAAGAACAACTTGAGAAGGTTGCACCTGACAGAACGTGGTCTGCTTATGCTGAATCGTTCACGCCGTTTGAACACGGCCCATTGACTAATGGGAGTGCCACAGGTCTGCTGATTATGGCGGGCGCCAGTGATAGTTATCATTATTGGCTACACACACCGGTGGCGGCCACAGTGACGGTTACGTATCAACCGAATGTATTACCTATTTTACAGGCCCAAGATAAGACCAGTGATTACGACATCTTGCTTTTAGGTCGTGATGCGTTTGATCTGGCACAGGTGCGCAATGGGCGGCCAGAAATGGTGAACTTACCAGTCGATGCTCCCGTAACGTTGGAAAAGGCCCTGGGAAGTGAACTGCGGGACCGTGGGCGTTGGCAGCGATCTGCCGGAGAACATACCCAGTACAGTGGAACCGGGTCTTTAGATACAGCCCGGGAAGCGGATCAACGAAATTATTTCATGATGGTTGACGCGTATGTTTCCCAGCACTATTCGAATGTTGATCAAGTTCCATTGATTCTGGTAGCCAATGCAAGTGATCAAGGGAACTTCCGTAAATTTGCTCAGAATGCTTATTTAGACCATGTCGTGCGCGTTGTTCAGGGACCGAACCTGGCGGCAGCCAATCAAACATTAGCGGCGTTGGCCTTGTCAATTACGGAACAGCGACACCAGCAGGCAACACAGATTCGGCGGGATGCTTACGCTAAAGTTCGGCAGAATCAACAGGTTGTCCAAGACTTGGGTCCATTAGCGACGGCGGCCGTACAAGGGCAAGTGGCGAAGCTGTGGTTACGCGATGATGCCAGTCAACCAGGCCATTTAACTGAAAAGGGAACGGTGATGACAGCCACAGCGTTAAGTCGGCAGAATAATCTATACAATGATCTGGCCCTGCAGGTCAGCCGCTTAGGTGGACAGGTCGAGGTCTTACCAGCAGATGCCATGCCAACCAGTAATCCTGTAGCTGCGCAATTACGGCTCCGTGAAACCGTTGCGCATTAATCAATAAGTATTTACTAGGTAGTCGAACTGCGAGTCGGCTACCTTTTTTGTGCGAATGGCCAAATCTTTTAGGGGTTTATCTGTGAAATGGTCTGATAATAAGTTAAAATTCGACTTAACTCAGTAACTTGTAACCCTAATTAGGGGTGGCTGTGCTAAAATAATAGCTAGACTTTAAGCGAGGTGAACACCATGATTTACGGAACCGGTATTGATATCACTGATTTAAAACGGGTACAGCGGGTTGTTGAACGCCAACCACGTTTTTTAACTAAAGTCTTGACACCGAATGAACGCGTTGATTACCAGAAATTGAGTGGGCAACGCGCATTGGAATTCATTGCGGGACGATGGTCAGCCAAAGAATCCTACAGTAAAGCAATGGGGACGGGGATTGGGGCGACTGTGACCTTTCAAGACATTGAGATTCGGGATAATGATGCTGGGCGGCCAGTGGTGCGTCGCCAACCATTTGGGGGAATTGCGCACGTTTCGATTTCACACACGGAGACGGTCGTGATGACACAGGTTATTCTAGAAAGAGGGAACGAATCATGGTAGTTGGGGTCCATCGGCCAACACAATTAGTGATTGACCGCCAAGCGTTACACGATAATATTCAGGCTGAAGTGACACGGTTAGCGAGTGGCTGTGAGTTATTTATGGTGGTTAAAGCTAACGGGTATGGGCATGGTGCTGTTCAGGTGGCTCAGGTGGCTAAAGAGGCCGGTGCCACTGGTTTTTGTGTGGCCATTTTGGATGAAGCCCTGGAATTACGGGCAGCCGGTTTTAATGAACCGATCCTCGTATTAGGGGTGACGGAGCCAGAAGATGCGCCGTTGATGGCGCAACAGCACATCTCAGCAACCGTTGCGGCGACTGACTGGTTAGTTGCTGCGGACGCCTACTTGGCACTGGCACAACCAACAGCACCGTTACAGGTTCATTTAGGATTGGATACAGGAATGGGCCGAATTGGGTTTAAAACAACGACTGAGCTGACGACAGCGGTTAGTTATTTGGCAACCCACGCAACGTTGAACTTTGAAGGTATTTTCACGCATTTTGCCACGGCTGATAGTCCAGATGAGACGTACTTTAAGCAACAAGTTGCCAAGTGGCAAACGTTGACAGCTGCTTTGAAAGAACGACCACGGTACGTCCACGTGTCAAATTCCGCTACGAGTCTCTGGCATGCAGCCTGCAATGACAACATGGTTCGTTTCGGTGTTGCAGGATATGGTTTAAATCCTTCCGGAACTGCTATTCCAGCGCCGTATGCATTAAAGCCAGCGCTGAGTCTAACCAGCCAGTTGGTTCATAGTAAACAAGTCGTTGCCGGTGAATCAGTCGGCTATGGGGCCACGTACACCGCTCAACAGACGGAATGGGTGGGGACTGTGCCGATTGGTTATGCAGACGGTTACGAACGACGACTGCAAGGTTTTCATGTACTAGTTGATGGTCAGGCCTGTGAAATTATTGGGCGTGTGTGCATGGATCAACTGATGATTCGTTTGCCTCACGACTACGCCCGAGGAACGCGGGTGACTTTGATTGGTCGTGATGGTGATCACGTCATTACGCTTCAAGAAATGGCCGATTATTGTCAAACAATTCATTATGAGCTTGCCTGTGGCTTCACAAGTCGCTTACCACGAGTTTATCGTCACTAATTTATGACGTTTTTGTGTCCAGAAATGATGTTTCGTGGTAAACTAAGTGAGACGAAGTGATTAACAACTTGAGGAGGGGCAAAATTCCATGGCTCAATCACGACAATTGAAACCAGTAACGTTGCGGCTTCACATGACTCGTACCAAGCAGCGCCAGGCATTAGTGCCATTACGAGCGGCTGCCTCACGGGAGTTAGCTTTAATTGTTGGGTATCAGGCGATGGCGCTCATCAACCGGGACCTCGCACAGGCGTTCACGCCTTGTGAAGAGGAAGCGGAACGGCGGTTAACCCAGTTTCGTAGAGCAGAGAGTTAGTATAAAAAATTTAAATAGTGAGGGGATGGCGGCCTATGGCCCGTGTTGAAATCAAACGCGGTGACGTCTTTTTTGCCGACCTTTCACCAGTTGTTGGTTCGGAGCAAGGTGGCATGCGCCCCGTGTTGATTATTCAAAACAACGTGGGGAACCACTACAGTCCGACCGTGATTGTCGCAGCGATTACCGCCCGAATCGAGAAGCCAAAAATGCCGACGCATGTCGGCATTTCTGCCGCTCGTACTGGGATTGAACGGGATTCGGTTATTTTGTTAGAACAAATTCGGACAATTGATAAGCAACGGTTGAAAGACCAAGTGACTCATTTGGATGTAAAAACAATGGCAGCGGTGGACACGGCACTTGCAACCAGCATTGGCTTGGTGGACAAGGCACGTAAGAAAAAAGTTAAGTAGCAATTGTACATAGTGAATGACATAACCCGTTAGCAGGTGGAACACGTTGCTAACGGGTATTTATGTTCACTAATAATTGTGCCCAGGTAATGATCACTGGATATAAAAAATCGACAAAGCCAGCATGCTTTGCCGATTTCTTCATATACTAATTTTCGTGACGTAAGTCTTCAATTTCTGGCACGTGGAATTCTTTGCGTTCCAGAGCCTTAACGATGCGGTCGAGCTTTTCTTCGTCGACTTCCGCGGGTAGGGTAAACATGGTCCGGTGAACCAATTCACCTTCCTGGGCGTCAAGGCTGATGACACTCGCAATGGACGTGTACTTCGTAATGACCTTAGCCATACCGGCTAAATCACCCCGTTCACCAGCAGAAACGACGGTTAACACGTAGCTACCGATGTTGACGTTCCAAGATTGGGATAGCATATCCATCAGACGGGTATGGGTTAAAATCCCATAAAAAGCGTTCTTATCATCGAGAACAGCGATGTAAGGCAAATCCTTGATGGAGAAGAAGACGTTGAAGAAGGCAGCATTCACGGAAATGAACTTCGTCGCGTTCTTTAATAAAGATGTCACGGGGAGCTGCATATCACCGCCCCGAGATTTGTGACGATAGATGTGCATTTTGTAAATGTTGCCCCGGAAAATCTGACCCGTTTCGTCAAGGATTGGAACACACCGGTAACCGGAATCTTCCAGAACCTTTAGTGCCTGTTCCAAGGTGACATCCTCGCGAACCGTCACTAACCGTTCTTTCGGTTTCACTAGGGACTTTAACAGCATAGCTGATGACCTCCTAAAATTAGAAACTTCTAATAATCTCTTTTAATAATACCATATTTCTAAGTGAAACGGGGAGAAAATTTCGATGAAATTCGTGGTAAAATAAAAGAAAGTTTGGCTAAGGGAGGGTCAACGGATGAAACAACCAGAAGATCCTGATAATCAACGGATTATCACTAAAAAATGGCTCTATTGGACACTGGCGGCAGTCATTGCGATTATCGTTTTAGGTGCTATCGGCTTGGCATTAAATTAGGTCGAAAAAAAGGATCTCGCAAGGCGAGACCCTTTTTTAAATTTTCATTAGAAGATAATGACGGGAGTACCGACACTCACATTCTCGTAAACTGCCTTGATCTTAGACGGTGGGGTGTTAACACAGCCATGGGAGCCGTGTTTCTTATACCACGTGCCACCGTAAGTGGGTTGCCACGGCGAATCATGAATCCCAACGCCAGTGTCATCGACTGGCATCCAGTACTTCACTTTAGAAGCATAACTAGAGCCATTATCATTCTTACCACGAAGGGTGGTGTTACGTTGTTTACTCCAGATGACCCAGACACCAACTGGCGTATGATGGGCCGTAGTTGGTAAACCAGTCACAATGTCGGTTGAAACGACGACTTTTCCGTTTTTATAAACCCACATGTGCTGATTTTGTTTATCAACTTCAACGTATGACTTGCCGATGTCGGTACCGTTACTGTGATAGCCGCTACCTTGGATAGCCGGTGTTCGAGACATCCCTTTGCCAGCGAGAACCAGCTTACTCAAGGCTGGCGTTTCACGCTTGACCTTGATACTCCAGCCATATAATCCAGCCTTGACTTTAACCGTACCACGTTTAGTGGACTTAAATGTCCGTGTCTTATTGATGGTGCCGTATTTACTGCTGAGCTTAGTCAGGTAGGCCTTAACGGCTGTGGTCTTAGTAGTCAATTTACCATCTTTTAAGGTCAGCCAACTCGCTAAAGTTGCCGCCGGAATGGTTACTTTATGACCACTTAACTTGTAGAGATAAGTTTGCTTGGTAATAGCCTCAGCTTTAGTCTTAGCTGCTTTGAAGCTAGCAGACGTTGTAGTAACTTTGGGCTGCAAGTAATCTTTCGAAACGTCTACGGTATTACTACCTTGTTCAATAGCCGCTGTAATTGACTTAGCTAACTTGGCAGTGCTGAGTTGGTTACCGGCCTTTTCCTTAGTCACCACCCATTGTCCATTTTGGTAGCTAAATGAGGCACTTTTGGCCGCTGTCCGCGTCTTGTTGGTTTTGGTAGCAATTGATTTAGCCAGAGCCTGCACACTTTGTTGGTTAGCGCTGCTAGCATTGAGCTTGATGCTGTCTGCCGTGGCGGTGGTGACATGTGCTGGCCAGCTCCAAACGTTTTGTTTGGCAATCAGCTGGCTTAATGCCTGCTTGGAGGTGACTTTCAGGTTAACCTGATTAGTCTTAAAACTGGCAACGGTTTTGCTGCCATCCTTTAAGGTGTATTGCTGATCTTGCATGGCGGTCTTTAGCTTAGTAGCCGCTTGATTAGCGGTACTGCCACCCACGTTGACCCCTGCAATTGTCGTATCTTTGAAGAAAACTTTACTAGAAGAATAATGCATTGCTTGTCCAACGTAAATGGCACCAACTGCGACAACCGCAGTGACAATCCCAATCACGAAGGCTTTCCGTTTTTTCATAGGTGTGACCTCCTAAAATAGCCAGTGGAGGAAAAGTCGTCATTTCAACTATCACCAATAGCATACTCCCAGCTTACTTCAAACTACCTTAAATGGCAACGCGACTGCTTTTATGCTATCGCTTTCATCATGATGATGTCAGTTTTCGAAGAATTTAATTAATTTGATAATTAAAACGGATAACTATGTCATGTTCATTCAGAAAATACTGTGCCAGATTAGCGGGTGATTTAGAGATAGGGCGCGGTAAACAAGTCTTGTCAGTTCTGGGTTCTTCGTGGAATTTAAGTAATCAGGCAAAATAAAAAAGCCGTTCCCGTAAGGAACGACCCCTTTAATCGTTAAATTAGTTTTCCAAAGCGGCTAAACCGTCTTGGGTAACCTTCTTCAAGGTTTCAGCTGACTTAGCCATCAAGTCCTTTTCCTTGTCAGAAAGAGGAACTTCGATGACGCCACCTAAACCGTTAGCGTTAACGATGGCTGGTGTACCGATGAAGATGTCATCCAAACCATATTCGCCGTTCAACGCAGCGCCGATAGGCAAGATAGCATTTTCGTCACGCAAGATAGCCTTCGTGATCCGCATCAAGCAGGTTGCAACACCGTAGTAAGTTGCGCCCTTACGGTTGATGATTTCGTAAGCTTTGTTCCGCGTGTCGTCTTCGATCTTAGCTAAGTCATCATCGGTTAAACCGTGTTCCTTAGCAACAACCTTCAATGGCTTTGAGCCAACAGTTGCTTCGTCGTAGGCAGCGAATTCGGAGTCACCATGTTCACCCATGATGTAAGCTTCAACGTTCCGTGGGTCAACGTTGAACTTCTTAGCCAACGCAACGCGTAGACGAGAAGTATCCAAAGAAGTCCCAGAACCGATAACCTTTTCCTTAGGGAAGCCAGAGAACTTCCAAGTTGCGTAAGTTAAGATGTCAACTGGGTTAGCAGCAACAACGAAGATGCCATCGAAACCAGATTCAACAACTGGCTTAACGATTGAGGACAAAATCTTCAAGTTTTTGTTAACTAAGTCCAAACGAGTTTCGCCGGGCTTTTGTGGGGCGCCAGCAGTGATAACAACCACGTCAGCATCCTTGCAGTCAGAGTAATCACCTGAGTAAACGTTCTTTGGTGACGTGAAGACTTGGGCATCTTCAAGGTCCAAAGCGTCCCCTTCAGTGCGTTCCTTAACAACGTCCACAATTACGAATTCTTCGGCAATACCTTGGTTCATCATTGAGTAAGCGTAGGCGGAACCAACGGCACCGTCACCGACTAAAACAACTTTTTGATGATTCTTAGTAGTCAAATTCTTCATCTCCTATAAAATTTTGACATCCAGGTACGCAATTCTCATCGATAATCCAGTGATTATCGCTCGTATTAAATACCCACCGCTTAGTATACCATGTAAAAAGGTGTTCGACCATGCTCCCAGTGAAAATTTGTGAAAACAATCATTTATTTAACTAAACAATTGTTTCGCGGACGGGAGTCGTGAAGTTGTGAGGGGATTATGCTATACTATAGGGCATTGAATGAACTAAAAGAATAAACTGAGTCAGCTGAACGGGCCATTAGTGTCTCGTCCAGCTATTTTGCTTCTAGCGCTCAGTCACAATTTGCGTTAAGGGAGAACATGAAACGATGAAAATGATTGTTGGTTTAGGAAATATTGGGCCCCAATATGACAATACGCGGCATAATACCGGCTTCATGGTGGTTGACGCGTTTGCTCAGCAACATGGTATTGCGTTGACTACGCGTAAAATGGACGCGCGGTTTGGTAGCGGCCTTGTGAATGGTGAAAAGGTCTTGGTCGTGAAGCCTACGACATTCATGAACGAATCCGGGCGGGCCGTTCACCCGATTATGGATTACTTTAAAATTGATGTTGCCGACGTTATGGTCGTTCAAGATGATATGGATTTACCTTTAGGTCGGATTCGCTTGCGGGATCATGGTTCTGCGGGTGGGCACAATGGCATTAAGAGTATTATTGCCCACGTTGGGACGCAGAACTTTGGTCGTTTAAAAGTCGGAATTGCCCACCCACAGCAACACACGGTCGTGGACTACGTATTAGGTAAGTTTACAACTGATCAACGTCCAGTCTTTAATCAGGCGGCCGATCGAGCGGTAGCGGCCCTCGATGATTGGGTAGCCGGCAGTGACTTTATGCAATTGATGAACCAGTACAACTAAGAATAGGAAGTTATCGTGTGAATTTAGAAGCATTTATGACCCAGACGGCGCAATACGCGACCATCCGTCAAACGCTTGGGGTTGGTCAGCGTCAATTAGTGACGGGACTTAATGGCTCGGCGGAGACGCTATTTATTGCCAGTCTGCTCCATGAGCAACAGCGATCCCTAGTTTATGTGACGGATACCCTCTATCACGCTAGCCAGCTCGTCGACGATCTAGCCAATTTGCTAGATGATGACGAGCTCTTTGACTTTCCCGTGGAGGAGTTATTGGCGGCTGAGGTAGCGACCAGTTCGCCAGAGTACCGCTCAGCACGAATTGATGCCTTGCGGGCTTTACAGAGTGACCGGCCGGTGGTTGTCGTAACCTCGTTATCGGGATTACGGCGGTTCTTACCCACACCGGCAAATTTTGCGGCCGCCCGATTTACAGTTAGTGTTGGCGATGAATTTGATTTGGAAGCCCTCCAGCAAAAGTTGTTTGCGATGGGGTATGCGCATCAGAAATTAGTAGCGGCACCTGGTGATTTCGCTGTCCGGGGGTCTATTATTGACATCTATCCACTAGCGGCGGACTATCCGATCCGAATTGACTTTTTCGATACCGAAGTGGATTCATTACGCTACTTTGATCCCGCCACCCAGCGAAGTATTGATAATGGACAAACGGTCGAGGTTTTACCAGCCACGGACTTTATTTTGACCGCTGATGAACGGGCCACTGGAGCGACGGCACTCCGGACAACCTTACAAGCCCAAGCGGCTGACTTAGCGGCAGAAGATGCGACCACACTGACCAATCAGGTTCAACCATTGATTGATGGGTTGCAGAAGGGCTCAGTTGATCCACAGTTATTAGAATTTGCGGACTACTTATTCCCCGAACACCACCAAGTGTTGGATTATTTACCAGATGACGGTGTGGTTTTATTCGGCGACTACGTGCGGCTGCAAGATGCTGAACGACAATTATTGGAGGATGAAGCGAACTGGGCGACGGATAAATTAGCCCATCATCAAATCTTTACCCAGCAGACCTTTGGCGGTGAATTGCGGCCAATTGTCCGGGCCGATAAGCATGCCCAGATTATGTTGGCATTGTTCCAAAAGGGCATGGGGAGTTTACGGTTCCAAGCGATGACCAATATGACGACGCGAGCGATGCAACAGTTCTTTGGTCAGTTACCAGTGATGAAAACTGAAATTGACCGGTGGCACAAACAACAGCAGACGGTCGTATTATTGGTTCAAGACGAGGAACGGCTTGCTAAGATTGAACAAACCCTTGATGACTTTGAAATTCAAGCGGTTTTAACCAAATCGGCAAACCTCCAACCAGCACTAACCCAGTTAGTACCAGAGCGACTGCAAACGGGATTTGAGTTGCCCGAAGCCTCATTAGTTGTGATTACGGAAGCCGAAATGTTCCAAAAGGTGACCAAAAAACGCCCCCGACGGCAAACGATGGCCAACGCTGAACGGTTAAAGAGTTATACGGACCTAAAGCCCGGTGACTACGTTGTTCACGTTAACCATGGGATTGGGAAGTTTATTGGGATGCAGACGCTGACGGTTGACGGCGTTCATCAGGATTACATGACCATTGATTACCAGGATAACGCGCAACTATTCATTCCCGTTACCCAACTAAATCTCATTCAGAAGTATGTCTCATCCGAGGATAAAAAGCCCAAGATTAACAAGTTGGGCGGTTCTGAGTGGGCGAAGACCAAGAGTAAAGTGGCCGCTAAAATTGAAGACATTGCTGATGAGTTGGTGGACCTGTATGCCAAACGTTCGGCTGAGAAGGGCTACGCGTTCCCAGTGGATGATAGCTTACAACATGACTTTGAAAATGATTTTCCATACGCAGAGACGCCTGACCAGTTACGAACGATTGAAGAGGTCAAGCATGATATGGAGAAGCCGCGGCCAATGGATCGCTTGTTGGTTGGGGATGTGGGCTACGGCAAGACGGAAGTTGCGTTACGGGCAGCATTTAAAGCCGTTGAAGCCGGTAAACAAGTGGCCTTTTTAGTTCCAACAACCATCTTAGCGCAACAACATTATGATACGATGGTCAGCCGATTTGAAGGCTATCCAATCAATGTCGAAATGTTTTCCCGTTTCCGAACGACTAAGCAGATTCACCAGGCGATTAAAGACTTGGAAACCGGGCAATTGGACATTGTTGTGGGCACTCACCGGCTCTTATCACAAGATGTTAAATTCAAAAATTTGGGATTGGTGCTGGTTGATGAGGAGCAGCGGTTCGGTGTTAAACATAAGGAACGGTTGAAACAACTTAAGGCCAACGTCGATGTGCTGACCTTAACGGCAACGCCGATTCCCCGGACGCTGCACATGTCGATGCTGGGGGTTCGTGACTTATCTGTGATTGAGACACCCCCGGCTAACCGGTTCCCGATTCAAACCTACGTGATGGAACAAAATGCGGGGGCGATTCAGGATGGAATCCGCCGGGAAATGCAGCGTGGTGGTCAAGTGTTTTACCTGCATAATCGGGTGGATGACATCGAAAAGACAGTGGGACAAATTCAGGTGTTGGTGCCAGAAGCGCGAGTCGGCTACATTCATGGTAAGATGACGGAAGCGCAATTAGAGGGTGTGTTGTTCGACTTTCTACGGGGGGACTATGATGTCTTGGTAACCACCACCATCATTGAAACTGGGATCGACATCCCCAATGCCAACACACTCTTTGTTGAAAATGCTGACCGCATGGGCTTGTCGCAGTTATATCAACTGCGTGGGCGGATCGGTCGAAGTAACCGCGTGGCCTATGCCTACTTTACTTACCAGCCCAATAAGGTGCTGACCGAAGTCAGTGAAAAGCGGCTAGAGGCCATTAAAGACTTTACCGAATTAGGGTCGGGTTTCAAGATTGCGATGCGAGACCTATCCATTCGTGGCGCGGGTAACTTGTTGGGTAAGCAACAGCATGGATTTATTAACTCCGTGGGTTATGATTTGTACACGCAGATGCTCAGTGATGCCGTTGCCAAGAAGCGAGGACAAAAGACACAACCGAAGACGGATACGACCATTGAGTTGGGGGTTGAAGCCTATCTTCCGAGTGATTACATTGAGGATGAACAACAGAAGATTGAGATGTACAAACGGATTCGTCAATTGGAAGATGACGATGAGGTGAGCGAGATTCAAGCGGACCTGATTGACCGGTTTGGGGAATACCCACCAGCAGTGGATCAGCTCTTGACAATTGGCCAATTGAAGTTAGCCGCGGATTTGGCTTTAGTCGATAAAATTCGGCGGGTCAATGGCGATGTATTCGTGACAGTGTCGAAACAAGGAACGGAAATCTTAGGCGGTGAAGACGTCTTTAAGGCTTTGGCGGTTACGCAACTGAAAGCTACTGTTGGCATTAATGATGATCGGTTGCACATTAAGTTGGTCTTACAGCCCAATATGACGACAACTGATTGGTTACCGCAAGTGCAAGCCTTCATGGTTACGTTACGTGAGATTGTGGAGCAAACGACTAAACCTAAGGCTGCTAAGGCAACCGATAAGTAAGGAGGCCGCTGATGGGCAACCACAATGTTAATACCACCTTACAGGGGGCCCTGATTCTCTCAGTTGCGGCATTTGTTGCCAAATTACTGAGCGCTGTTTATCGGGTACCCTTTCAGAATATGGTGGGGAATACTGGATTTTATGTGTATCAGCAAGTGTATCCACTCTATGGCATTGGCATGACGTTTGCATTGAGTGGCCTACCCGTCTTTATTTCTAAGTTGATTGCGGAAGCCCCCGATTTAGCAACCCAACAGACCGTTGCTCGGCAAGTTTACCGGTGGACTGGGGGATTAGCCGTGGTGATTTTTGGCGGGTTGATGGTGGGCGCCCCTTGGTTAGCACGAGGAATGGGCGATCACCAGCTGACGCCCTTGATTCAAATGGTGGCGTGGATGTTCTTATTCATGCCAGCACTTTCCGTTGGACGGGGCTATCATCAGGGCCGATTTAATATGTTACCAACTGCCCGCTCCCAAGTCGTCGAGCAATTAGTCCGGGTGATCGTTATTCTCGCAGCGGCTGGCTGGGCGACGCATCATGGGTGGTCAGTGTATCGAATGGGTACGTGGGCACTCAGCGGTGGTACCATCGCGGCTGTAGCCGCATTATTGACGCTACCGCGGTGGCGCACTGCACAGTCATCAGCAGGTCGTCGCTTGCCCCATTTAGGCCGTCGCTTGCTGATCGAGGGTGGCACACTCTGCTTGCTAACAGCGATGATGGTGTTATTACAGCTGGTCGATTCGTTTACGGTTAAGAATGGACTGGTTGCGGGCGGCATGAGTGATCTAGCCGCCAAGAGTCTGAAAGGGGTTTATGATCGGGCTCAGCCACTAGTCCAATTAGGATTGGTGGTTGCGGTGGCCTTTGCCACCTCACTACTTCCTGCTTTGACCGAAGCCCAGCGACAGCGTCATCCTCAAGCGTTTAAACGCTTGACGACAACAATGATGCGGATTGCTTTGGTTATAGCGGCAGCAGCAACTGCGGGTCTAATCAGTCTGATGCCATGGATTGATCGGTTGCTATTTGGCAATACGCAAGGAGTGGGCATGTTAGACATCTACATGCTTAGTATCATCTTAGCGACGTTGATTCAGACTTATAATAGTGTCTTACAAAGTCAGGATACCTATCGGTTAACGGTGGTGGCTTTAATGACGGGCTTTATTGTTAAATGTCTCTTCAATCGGTGGTCAGTCATACATTTCGGCGGAGTCGGAGCGAGTTGGCTAACGGTTATGAGCTTAGGAGTCACGTTTGCTATCATTTGGTATGGCTCAGCGCGTGACTTACGGATAGGTATCTGGCAGCGGTCATTCATTCGAAAACTGCTAGGGTGTACCATCCTCATGGTTGCTGGTGTTCAATTAACTGGCGACCTACTAGAACACTGGTGGCCCGCTTTAGCAACTGGACGACTCGCTGCTGGTGGTGCGCTGTTGATTACGATTCCGGTGGGTGTGATCATCTTCTTTAGTTTGGCACTTAGCTGGCAGTTACTCACCGTGCGGGAATGGCTGGCGATTCCCCACGCGAGAACATTATTAAAATTGTGGCAAAAATTGCGTCATTTTGGAGGAAAATAATATGCGATTAGATAAATATTTGAAAGTATCTCGGATTATCAAGCGGCGTTCAGTTGCCAAGGAAATTGCGGACAAGGGCCGAATTGAGATTAACGGTAAGGTAGCCAAGTCTTCAACGGAAGTGGCACCACGAGATGAACTGGTGATCAAGTTTGGTAATAAAACGTTAACCATTACTGTGGATGAATTATTGGAGACGACTAAGAAAGACGATGCTGAACGGATGTACACCATCGTCAAGGAAGAATACGCCCAAGATTTCCGCCAAGAATAACCGCATAATGTGACGAGTATTTTACAATCTGCTTAACTAGCTAGACGGGGAAATTGAAACTTGCTATACTCAAGTTAAACTATCTGGTTAAATTTGAGGAGTGAGTGGGATGGCTGATGAAAAAGTACAACTGGCTAAAGTAAAACGGCTTGAAAATGACTATACCCGACAACTGGATCATCAGCAGGCAGTCCAGCACCACACGCGATGGTTGGGTCGTCGACGGATGCGTCGGGCTTTGCGTATCGGGTTGGTATTTGCTGTGTTTGCTTTAATTCTAGGCATCCAACTCATTCGGACCAATGCCAGCTTGCACAAGGTCAATCAGCAAGTGGCCACGAGTGAACGTCAATTGACGAAGACCAAGGCAGAAAATACCCAGCTGGATCTTAAAGTTAAACAATTGAATAATCAGGATTACGTCGCTCAGCTAATCCGCTCGAAGTATTATTACTCGAAGTCGGGGGAGACTATCTATAGTTTACCTGGGGACCATGCGAGTGATGTCACTGCAAAATAGTGATTGGAAAATCGAAACGTTAGGTTTCGATTTTTTTTATTTGTCTAAATAGGCGAGACTTTTCTGAAAGCGCTGTGGATTCTTAATAGACTTAATGAAAAGCCGTAACATTAGGGGAGTTGGCTAGAAAGTTAATTTAACGGGCTTTACTAGGGGTGTGAAAACCAGAATTTATGAGAGGCTTTTTGTGTTTTGGCGTTTGGGATTGGTTAAAATTGTGTTATACTAAAACCACTTATTTTAAGGAGGAACTTCTTGTTTATGGCAATTGAGGTTGGAGCTAAAGTTACCGGAAAGGTCTCCGGAATTACGAACTTTGGTGCATTTGTTGATTTAGGTGACCACAAGACCGGGCTGGTGCACATTAGTGAAATTTCTGACGGGTATGTAAAGGATATTCATGACGTCTTATCTGTTGGTGATGAGGTGACAGTCAAAGTCTTGACTGTTGGCGATGATGGTAAGATTGGGTTATCGATTCGTAAAGCTACGGATCATCCGGCATCAGAACGGCCGCACCATGCGCATAATGATCATCATGAGGGCGCCCGCGGTGGCGATCATGACCATCATAGCAATGGGGGAAATCGCGGCGGTGACCATGGCGGTCGGCGTTTCGAGAATAATGGACCGCGGCCACATCATAGCTCAGCCAATGGTCGGTTTTCCGGTCATCATGCGGTTAAACATGAAGAAAATTTTGACGATATGATGTCAGGGTTCTTGAAACAAAGTGAGGATCGACTGGCAACAATTAAACGTAACACTGAGGGCAAACGTGGCGGCCGTGGCGGTCGGCGTAGCTAATTGTCTTTGATAGGGACCGCATTCGTGCGGCCCTTTTTCTTAATGGTTGAATTGTTGGGGGCAGGAACAAGTGACGCTAAAAAGTGATTTTCAACGAAATTGGCAGGCACAGGGATGGGCCGATCCACAACAACACGGGCTAGTGGCGGTGTCTACTGGGGTTGATTCGATGGTGCTGCTGCAGTTGCTCATGACATTACCGGTGACCATGCGGCCGAAGCTGACAGTCGTGCATGTGAATCATCAATTGCGACAGCAGAGCCAAACGGAAGCCGCCTTTTTAAAAAAATGGTGTGCCGCCCATCAGATATCTCTGGTGACAACCAAATGGCCGATTGACCAACATCCAAGCCATGGTGTGGAAGCTGCTGCGCGGGCATTTCGCTATGACTTTTTCGCCCAGCAGTTACACCAACAAAAGGCGGATTGGGTGGCAACGGCTCATCAGGCCGATGAGCAGGTTGAAACAATCCTATTAAAGCTCATTCGGGGTGGTCAGCTGGCACAATTAACCGGTATGGCGGCCAGCCGGCCTTTAGCTGGTGGCCGAGTTATTCGGCCCTTGCTCCCCTTCACTAAAGAACGACTCAAAGCCTACGCTCGTGAGCAACAAGTGCCGTGGTACGAGGATGCCACTAATCAAGAGTTGATAGCGAGTCGTAATCGAGTTCGGCATCAGCTCATTCCGTTGTTGAAACAAGAGAATCCTCAGGTGGTTGAACATGTGATGACGTATGCCCAGCAACTGCAAGCAACGTTAATGATCAGTGATCAAGCTTTAGATCAACAGTTACAAACAATCATGACAAGGTCTGATAATGTGGCGGGATTGTTACGTCACTCGATTGCTGAACAACGGTTACTGCTAACCCGATTGATCAAACAGCAGGCGCCAACTATTTCGGCGGGATACCCGCAGATTGATCAGTGTTTGCAATTACTGGCAAACGGGCAACATCCCACTGGTAGCGTCGTTTTTAGTGAGGGGTGGCAACTGACCAAAAGCTATACGCACTTTCGCTTCTGGCAACCGAAAAAAAACGATGAAAAATCCGTGGAACATTTTAGATTTATGGTAGACTTAGACCAATGGCAATCAATTGGACACGGTCGCCAACTTGGCTGCTTTACAACAGATACAGCGAAAATGATAACGCATGAAACAATTGCTTTGACGACAGCAGACTTTCCGTTAATGGTTCGCGAGTGGCAGGCGGGTGATCGCTTGCGGCTGCGAACTGGTCACCATCAACCAGTTCGTCGGGCACTAATTAATGCGAAGATTCCGCGTGAACAGCGGGCCCAACAACAAGTGTTGGTAACGGCCCAGGGAACTGTTTTGGCTGTATTGGGTGTAAAGTGGGCGGTACGGCCACCGCGCTCACATACCAAAAACTATCATATTGGGTTGAAAGCTGAATAGACGAAAGGGGAACAGTATGAATAACGATATTGAAAAGGTCCTATATAGTGAAGAAGATATTGCTGCCGCGTGCAAACGGTTAGGTCAACAATTGGCCGAGGATTACCGGGATAAGACCCCACTGATGGTTTGTGTTTTAAAGGGGGCTATCCTATTCATGACCGATGTGATTCGTGACATGGATATCTACGCCACCATCGATTTTATTGATGTATCTAGTTATAATGGTGGGACCGAATCATCTGGGACGATTCGTCTACTGAAGGATTTAGATACGGATGTTGCTGGCCGCGACGTTGTCTTGGTGGAAGATATCATCGATACTGGTCGGACACTGAAATACTTGGAAGACTTGTTGAAGGATCGTCAAGCGAAGTCGATTAAGGTCTGCACGTTAATGGACAAGCCAAGTGGTCGGGTCGTGGAAGCCAAAGCGGATTACGTTGGGTTTAATGTTCCTAGCGAATTTGTGGTTGGTTATGGTTTGGACTACGAGGAAAAGTATCGAAATCTTCCTTACGTCGGTGTCTTGAAGCCGTCAGTTTATTCAGATAAATAATTAGTCAATGATAGTCAATTGTGATAACATCTTATTTAGTAAAAGAGCACAAGCTCTTAATTTCGTTCCTAGACTTAAGGCTGGGAACTGTGGGTAAGGAGGCACGACATGAATAATCGACGAAACGGTCTGTTTCGTAACAGCCTGTTTTATATTGTGATCTTCTTATTGGTCATTGGTGTGGTATACCTATTCAATGGTAATAACACAAGCTCACAATCCCAAGAAATCCAATCGAGTCAGTTCGTGAAAGACTTGAATGCGAATAAGATCAAGAACTTCTCCATTCAACCATCCGGAGGCGTTTACAAAATTACCGGTGAGTACCGCAATGCACAAAAGCGGGCAACCAATACCGGTTTTAGTCTTGGCGGTTCGCAAAGTACGGCGGTAACAAGCTTTAGTACGCAAGTCTTGACGAATAACTCGACGGTTTCAGCGATTGATAAGGCCGCTAAGAATCATAATGTAAAGGTCAATACCAAGGCGGAAGAATCTAGTGGCTTCTGGATTAATCTGTTAGTCTATGTAGCACCACTACTCATCTTTTTCTTCTTCTTCTACATGATGATGGGCCAAGCCGGCCAAGGTGGCGGCAATGGGCGCGTTATGAACTTTGGGAAGAGCAAAGCTAAGCCAGCTGATAGTAAGGAGAATAAGGTTCGCTTCTCTGATGTTGCTGGTGAGGAAGAGGAAAAACAAGAACTGGTCGAAGTGGTCGAGTTCTTGAAGAATCCACGTAAGTTTGTCTCTTTGGGTGCCCGGATTCCATCTGGGGTGCTTCTGGAGGGCCCGCCAGGAACTGGTAAAACATTACTGGCTAAGGCCGTTGCTGGTGAAGCAGCTGTGCCATTCTTCTCAATTTCTGGTTCAGACTTCGTAGAAATGTTTGTCGGTGTCGGGGCTAGCCGTGTACGGGATCTCTTTGAACAGGCCAAAAAAGCTGCACCATCAATCATCTTTATTGATGAAATTGATGCAGTTGGTCGTCAACGGGGCGCCGGCATGGGCGGTGGCCACGATGAACGTGAACAGACTTTGAACCAGTTATTGGTTGAAATGGATGGTTTCACTGGTAGTGAAGGTGTCATCGTAATGGCGGCAACTAACCGTTCAGATGTTTTGGACCCAGCTTTGTTGCGGCCAGGTCGGTTTGACCGGAAGATTCTGGTTGGCCGTCCGGACGTTAAGGGTCGTGAAGCGATCTTGAAGGTCCACGCTAAGAATAAGCCATTAGCTAATGATGTTGACTTGAAAGAAATTTCTAAGCAAACGCCTGGTTTTGTTGGGGCTGACTTGGAAAACTTATTGAACGAAGCAGCTCTATTGGCGGCTCGCCGGAACAAGACCCAAATTGATGCTTCTGATTTAGATGAAGCAGAAGATCGGGTGATTGCCGGACCAGCCAAAAAGGATCGGGTAGTCAGTCCGCAAGAACGCAAGACGGTGGCTTACCACGAAGCCGGGCATACAATTGTCGGCTTAGTCTTGAACGACGCCCGGGTTGTCCACAAGGTAACCATTGTTCCACGGGGCCGCGCTGGCGGCTACGCGATCATGTTACCGCGTGAAGACCAAATGCTGATGTCCAAGAAGGATGCTATGGAACAAATTGCTGGGTTAATGGGTGGACGAACGGCTGAAGAGTTGATCTTCAATTCGGAATCGTCTGGTGCCTCAAATGACTTTGAGCAAGCAACGCAAATTGCACGTTCCATGGTTACGCAGTATGGGATGAGTAAAGCAGTGGGAACGGTGGCACTGGAAAGTGGCAGCGGTCAACCATTTGTTGGTGCGGGCTATACCAACCAACCAGCTTACTCGGAACAAACAGCTAACTTAATTGATAGCGAAGTTCGCCGAATCATCGAAGAAGCCCATGCGACTGCTCGGAAGATTTTGGAAGAACACAAGGAAGAACACAAGATTATTGCAGAAGCCTTGCTGAAATACGAAACGTTGGATGAAAAGCAAATTCTCAGCTTGTTTAATACTGGGAAGATGCCTGAAAAGTCTGGCGACAGCGAATTTCCAAGTGAAAAGGCAGCAACTTTTGAAGAATCCAAGCGTGAATTAGAACGTCGGGAAGCAGAACGTCAGGCGTCTACGGAAGCTAAATTAGCTTCTTCTGCGGCCAATGAATCCAGCTCAGCTGATTCAGCCGTTAGTTCAGCAGCGGATGATCATGAGTCTGACCATTCTGAATAGTTGATTGCGTTGAAGGGGACCGGAATATTTCCGGTCCCTTTTGTGTTTGCAAATGGTGTGGATTCTGGTAAGGTAAGGCATGATGAAAAGAAACGAAAGGACGTTTACAGGAATGGCAGATTATTTAGTAAAAAGTTTAATTGACGGTGGTATGTTTCGCGCATACGTGGTTGACGCCACGGAAACAGTCGCTGAAGCGCAACAGCGGCATGATACTTGGAGTGCCGCCACGGCGGCCCTGGGTCGAACTCTGATTGGAACGATGTTACTTTCAACTTCCTTGCTAAAGGGGGATGAAAAGCTAACTGTTAAAGTGAATGGACATGGACCAGTGGGGGCCATTGTTGTCGATGGCAATGCTAACGGGACGGTTAAGGGATATTTACAGTATCCACATACTAGCCTGCCGCTTAATGAAAAGCACAAGATTGATGTTAAAAAGGCGGTTGGGGTTAACGGTATGCTGACAGTTACCAAGGATCAAGGCCTGGGCCAGCCATATACTGGGCAAGTGCCATTGGTGTCCGGTGAATTAGGTGAAGACTTTACTTACTATTTGGCTAAGTCGGAACAAATTCCCAGTGCAGTGGGAGTATCCGTGTTCGTACAGCCTAATAATACAGTTAAGGTTGCTGGTGGATTCTTGATACAGGTAATGCCTGGTGCTTCCGATGAAGCAATTGCGCGGTTAGAACAGCGGATTAAAGAGATGCCAATGGTCTCAGAACTATTACTGGCTGGACAGACACCGGAAGAAATTTTGGCACTTCTATTTAAAGAAGAAAAGATCAAGATTGTCCAAAAAATGCCTGTGGGCTTTAAGTGTGATTGTTCTAAGGACCGGTTTGCCCAGTCGTTGGCTTCCATTCAACCAGCAGCGTTACAGGAAATGATTGATGAAGATCACGGTGCCGAAGCAGTTTGTCATTTTTGTGGGACAAAGTATCAATTTTCGGAAGATGACTTACGGGCCATTTTAACGGAAGCGCAGGCTAAGTAGTATGGAAGGCACAAGTTGGCAGATTGGCGATGTTACGATTCCCAATCGAGTGGTGGTTGCCCCCATGGCGGGGGTAACGAACGTGGCCTTTCGGATGATCTGTAAAGCGTTCGGTGCCGGGTTAGTTGAATGTGAAATGATTTCTGGGCAAGGAATTCATTATCATAATCAACGAACGTTACGAATGATGGCTGTGAATGCGCAAGAACATCCGATGAGTATTCAGATCTTTGGTGGCACCCAGGAAACTTTGGTACAGGCTGCTCAATTTGTTGATCAACAGACGGCAGCGGATATTATTGACATCAATATGGGATGTCCGGTGAACAAAGTAATTAATACGGATGCGGGTGCCAAATGGCTACTGGATTCACAAAAGGTTCACGATATGGTGGCAGCGGTTGTTGCGGCAGTAAAAAAGCCGGTGACAGTTAAGATGCGAACCGGTTGGGACGACCATCATATTTTTGCGGTTGATAATGCTTTGGCGGCGCAGCGGGCTGGGGCTGCTGCGGTGGCTATGCATGGTCGAACGCGGAAGCAAATGTATCAAGGACAAGCAGATTGGCAGATTTTAGCGGAGGTTGCCCAGCATCTCACCATTCCTTTCATGGGGAATGGTGATGTGCGGACGCCACAAGATGCGCAACGGATGTTGAATGAGGTTGGCGCAGATGCGGTTATGATTGGACGAGCGGTTATGGGGAACCCATGGCTGTTGCAACGGATCAATCATTACCTGGCAACTGATGAATTGCTGGCAGAACCAACACCACAAGAAAAAATCACGATTGCATTGGAACACTTGCACAAGTTGTGTGTTGCCAAGGGACCAGTAGAAGGACCATGGGATTTTCGCAATCAGGTTGCTTATTACTTGAAGGGAATTCCGCATACGGCTCGAACTAAGGTCGCTATTACGGATGCAACTGAAGAAGCTGTGATGCATGATCTGTTGGTCAAATTTTTGGAGCGGATGACGGCGACGATACAACATCAGCCGGTTCGACGATATCGAAATTAAGGGTAGGACAGTTATGTCCTATTTTTTTTGATTTATTTTGTAAATATCCTTGACCTAAGACGGGATGCTTGGTAAGATATTATCTGTTGCTGTGAACGACAGAAATGCATAAAAAACAGATTGCTGAATAGTCATACAATTTGAAAATAATGCTTGACGCGTCAAATAGCAACTGATACAATGATTTATGTTGTCGAAAGGCATCAAGCATCTGAATATCTCAGCCAACCGGTTGGATATATATTCAAAAGCTTTAAAAAGATGTTGACATGATTTAGACGACATGATATACTTTAAAAGTTGTCACGGAGCGCTTGCTTCTGATAACTTGGTAGACCTTTGAAAACTGAACATTGTTTCGACAAACCAAATATGTGTAGGGCGGTTTGATTTTAGAATCAAACCCAAACAATATTTGCGAAGTCAATTCGCTTTTAAAAATGTAACAACAAT
>NZ_JBNIIX010000005.1:129318-130586 GCF_050106635.1 Levilactobacillus sp. LN180102 | reverse complement strand
TACTAAAATTCGGTCCTCGTCACGCCTTGTCCTTAGCGATAAGCATTTGACTCATCACCAGACTTGACGCTTGAACACACATTTCCAATCGTGTGCACACCATAGCCTCCTGCGTCCCTCCATTGTTCAAACATGATTAACTAGTACAGGAATATCAACCTGTTATCCATCGCCTACGCCTTGCGGCCTCGGCTTAGGTCCCGACTAACCCTGGGAGGACGAGCCTTCCCCAGGAAACCTTAGTCATTCGGTGGATCAGATTCTCACTGATCTTTCGCTACTCATACCGGCATTCTCACTTCTAAGCGCTCCACAAGTCCTTGCGATCTTGCTTCGTTGCCCTTAGAACGCTCTCCTATCACTCGACCTTACGGTCGAATCCACAATTTCGGTAACATGCTTAGCCCCGGTAAATTTTCGGCGCAGAATCACTCGGCTAGTGAGCTATTACGCACTCTTTAAATGGTGGCTGCTTCTGAGCCAACATCCTAGCTGTCTATGCAACTCCACATCCTTTTCCACTCAGCATGTATTTAGGGACCTTAATTGGTGGTCTGGGCTGTTCCCCTTTCGACGGTGGATCTTATCACTCATCGTCTGACTCCCGGATATAAATCTGTGGCATTCGGAGTTTATCTGAATTCAGTAACCCATGACGGGCCCCTAGTCCAAACAGTGGCTCTACCTCCACGATTCTTAACTCCGAGGCTAACCCTAAAGCTATTTCGGAGAGAACCAGCTATCTCCAAGTTCGTTTGGAATTTCACCGCTACCCACACCTCATCCCAGCATTTTTCAACATACACGGGTTCGGTCCTCCAGTGCGTTTTACCGCACCTTCAACCTGGACATGGGTAGGTCACCTGGTTTCGGGTCTACATCAATTTACTGAAACGCCCGTTTCAGACTCGCTTTCGCTACGGCTCCGGTCTTTCCACCTTAACCTTGCAAATTAACGTAACTCGCCGGTTCATTCTACAAAAGGCACGCTATCACCCATTAACGGGCTCTAACTAATTGTAGGCACATGGTTTCAGGAACTATTTCACTCCGCTTCCGCGGTGCTTTTCACCTTTCCCTCACGGTACTGGTTCACTATCGGTCACTAGGGAGTATTTAGCCTTGGGAGATGGTCCTCCCGGATTCCGACCACGTTTCACGTGTGTGGCCGTACTCAGGATCCTGAACTGAGGGTTGACGATTTCACCTACGGGGGTATCACCCTCTATGCCGAGCCTTCCCAGACTCTTCGGTTATCATCAACTTTG
>NZ_JBNIIX010000005.1:0-129218 GCF_050106635.1 Levilactobacillus sp. LN180102 | reverse complement strand
GAGAGGTAAGCCCCTCAAAACTGAACATTGTTTCAACAAGTATGTGTAGCCTCCGTATATTCCTTAGAAAGGAGGTGATCCAGCCGCAGGTTCTCCTACGGCTACCTTGTTACGACTTCACCCTAATCATCTGTCCCACCTTAGACGGCTGACTCCCGAAGGTTATCTCACCGGCTTTGGGTGTTACAAACTCTCATGGTGTGACGGGCGGTGTGTACAAGGCCCGGGAACGTATTCACCGCGGCATGCTGATCCGCGATTACTAGCGATTCCAACTTCATGTAGGCGAGTTGCAGCCTACAATCCGAACTGAGAACGGCTTTAAGAGATTAGCTTAGCCTCACGACTTCGCGACTCGTTGTACCGTCCATTGTAGCACGTGTGTAGCCCAGGTCATAAGGGGCATGATGATTTGACGTCATCCCCACCTTCCTCCGGTTTGTCACCGGCAGTCTCACCAGAGTGCCCAACTGAATGCTGGCAACTGATAATAAGGGTTGCGCTCGTTGCGGGACTTAACCCAACATCTCACGACACGAGCTGACGACAACCATGCACCACCTGTCATTCTGTCCCCGAAGGGAACGTCTTATCTCTAAGATTGGCAGAAGATGTCAAGACCTGGTAAGGTTCTTCGCGTAGCTTCGAATTAAACCACATGCTCCACCGCTTGTGCGGGCCCCCGTCAATTCCTTTGAGTTTCAACCTTGCGGTCGTACTCCCCAGGCGGAGTGCTTAATGCGTTAGCTGCAGCACTGAAGGGCGGAAACCCTCCAACACTTAGCACTCATCGTTTACGGCATGGACTACCAGGGTATCTAATCCTGTTCGCTACCCATGCTTTCGAGCCTCAGCGTCAGTTACAGACTAGACAGCCGCCTTCGCCACTGGTGTTCTTCCATATATCTACGCATTCCACCGCTACACATGGAGTTCCACTGTCCTCTTCTGCACTCAAGTCTCCCAGTTTCCGATGCACTTCTCCGGTTAAGCCGAAGGCTTTCACATCAGACTTAAAAAACCGCCTGCGCTCGCTTTACGCCCAATAAATCCGGACAACGCTTGCCACCTACGTATTACCGCGGCTGCTGGCACGTAGTTAGCCGTGGCTTTCTGGTTAAATACCGTCAACCCTTGAACAGTTACTCTCAAAGGTGTTCTTCTTTAACAACAGAGTTTTACGAGCCGAAACCCTTCTTCACTCACGCGGCATTGCTCCATCAGACTTTCGTCCATTGTGGAAGATTCCCTACTGCTGCCTCCCGTAGGAGTTTGGGCCGTGTCTCAGTCCCAATGTGGCCGATTACCCTCTCAGGTCGGCTACGTATCATCGTCTTGGTGGGCCTTTACCTCACCAACTAACTAATACGCCGCGGGATCATCCAGAAGTGATAGCCGAAGCCACCTTTCAAACAAAATCCATGCGGATTTTGTTGTTATACGGTATTAGCACCTGTTTCCAAGTGTTATCCCCTGCTTCTGGGCAGATTCCCCACGTGTTACTCACCAGTTCGCCACTCGCTTCATTGTTGAAATCAGTGCAAGCACGTCATTCAACGGAAGCTCGTTCGACTTGCATGTATTAGGCATGCCGCCAGCGTTCGTCCTGAGCCAGGATCAAACTCTCATCTTATGATGAGAACTTAAGTAAGCTCATCGATTGTTGTTACATTTTTAAAAGCGAATTGACTTCGCAAATATTGTTTGGGTTTGATTCTAAAATCAAACCGCCCTACACATATTTGGTTTGTCGAAACAATGTTCAGTTTTCAAAGGTCTACCTTGTGTTTGCTCTCGCAAACAACTTAATCATCATATCATGTTGCTGATTTGATGTCAACAAGAAATTTGATTTAACAACGTTTCTCGCTGATTCGCTATCTCAATGCAACAGCTTGATTAATATATCATATCGTCGTCTTACTTGTCAACAACTAATTTCAATCTTTCGAATTGGTCTAGTTGGTTACTCGTCGTGACAACGTATATAACTATACCAAGTGAGCATCGACACGTCAACTAAAATATGAAAATAATTGCATCTTTTTTCAAAGACATATTATTTATCTGAAAGCCGTTGAATAGTTACCCGGAGGCCGTGTGTTCCCTGACTCTTAAATTATAACCGTTCGGTTTTACTTTTTCCAACAAAAAGCACGAACATTCGCAATGAACGTTCGTGCTTCCTAAAATCCTATTTAACCCACTACGCGAGCCAAGAAATACCGCTTCTTTCCGCGCCGAACAATGACAAACTTACCATCAAAAGCACTAGTCGGGTCAATTTCAGCATCCGTATCAGTTACCTTTTCGCCGTTAATCCGGATAGCACCATTGGTTAAATCTTCCCGTGCTTGACGCCGTGAAGATTCAATCTGGGTATCATCCACTAACCATTCCACAATATTCTTCTTGGCTGGACTAACCGTTACCGCTGGCATCTTCTTGAAGCCTTGTTCAATTTCGCTCGCCGTTAACGCCGCAACATCCCCGGAGAATAATGCCTTCGTGATATGCTGGGCCTCCACCACGGCCTCTTTCCCATGAACAAACGCCGTAACTTCTTCAGCCAACCGAATTTGTGCTTCCCGTTTTTCTGGATGGGTAGCTACAGCATCTGCCAATTGTTTAATCTCATCTTGATCTAAGAACGTAAAGTACTTCAAGAACTTGATAACATCCCGATCATCCGTATTAATCCAGAATTGGTAGAATTCGTAAGGTGATGTCTTTTCGGGATCTAACCAAATATTGCCGCCTTCCGACTTACCAAACTTCGTGCCATCAGCTTTCAACAATAATGGAATCGTTAGCCCGTAAGCCTTAGCATCCGCACCCTTTTGCTTATGGATCAAATCAATTCCGGCCGTGATATTTCCCCATTGATCGGCACCCCCAATTTGGAGTTGTACATCTTCTGCTTCATATAGATGTAGAAAATCAATGGATTGCAGAATTTGGTACGTGAATTCAGTGTAAGAAATCCCAACTTCCAATCGAGAAGCCACGACTTCTTTGTTTAACATGTTATTGACGTTAAAGAGCTTCCCATAATCACGAAGAAAATCTAATAAGGAAACTTTAGACAGCCAGTCGTAGTTGTTAACAATTTTAAAGGAACCGTCTTGACCAAAGAGATGTTCCATTTGCTTCGTCAAGCACGCTTCATTATGATGCACCTGATCCATTGTTTGTAAAACCCGTTCGGCCTTCTTACCAGAAGGGTCCCCAATTGACCCAGTCGCCCCACCAATTAAAATATGCGGCCGGTGTCCCGCTAGCTGGAATCGTTTCAAAATCATGAAAGGAATCAAGTGTCCAATATGCATAGAATCTCCCGTGGGATCAATTCCTGCATAGAGCCCCACTGACTTCTCATCGACCAATTCGGCCAACCCAGCTTCATCAGTCTGCTGATTGATCGCACCTCGCCACTTTAACTCATCAATAATTGACATACGCTCGTCCTCCTAATTATTTCTCCAATAAAAAAGTCCCCAATGGTTAAAACCATCAGGGACGAATTGAAATCCGCGTTACCACCCAAGTTGTTGTCGATTGACAACCGCTCGTCATTGTTAACGGAATGACCCGCCGACACCTCGGCCGCTCCACAGGGTAATTCATGGCCACGGACGTTTTGACTCCCAGCACCGTCAAATCTCTCAACCGGAGCCGCCACCACTACTGAACTGCTTCTTTGCTTATGCACTCGATGATACCGGGGTCCTGTGTAAAAGTCAATACACCATTATCAAAAGAGCGTCGTCATCGTCGCCCAGACAATCTGAATATTTAATACCGTCAAGATGGCCGTACAGCCCCAAGCCAACGCAGTTACCCACCACCGATTAACCCACCGAGTGCCCATAATCCGTTTTGATGATGTAAAAATCGTCAGCGGAATCATTGAAAATGGCAACGCAATGGACAGGAAAACCTGTGAATTAACCAGGAGTCGATCCAACGCCTGCTCACTACCACCATACAAGATGGTCACAATAATGACAGGGGCGACAGAAATCAACCGGGTCACTAGGCGCCGAACCCAAATGGGTAATCGCATATTGATAAACCCTTCCATGATCACCTGTCCCGTCAAGGTTCCCGTAATCGTTGAATTCTGACCGGAGGCAAGTAACGCAACTGCAAAGAGCGTCGATAATACGGGTGATGCCACTGCTCCCGCCAATCGATTGTCTTGCAACGCATCATAGAGCTGGCCAAACGTTCCCAGTGCACCAGCATCTTTACCGAAAAACATCGCCGCACCTAACAATAGAAGTAAACAATTGATAATAAAAGCGCCAAATAGCTGAATATTCGAATCCCACGCTGTAAATTTAACTGCCCGCACCATTTCAGCTGGGTCCTGCCGATCAAACTTTCGCGTTTGCGCAATCGATGAGTGCAGGTATAAATTGTGCGGCATAACTGTTGCCCCAACAATTCCCAACGCCATCGTCAACTGTCCCGGCCGCATAATCTCCGCTTGTGGTACAAAGCTCGCTACTGCTTGCCCCATACTAGGTTGGGCGATGACAACCTCATATGCGAAAACCACTAGAATCACTAAAATCAAGCACAGGACAATCGCCTCAATTTTCCGAAAACCTAATCTAGTTAATAATAGTAGTAATAAAACGTCTAAAACCGTTAATGACACCCCTAAAATCAAAGGGACACCAAACAAAAGTTTTAAAGCAATCGCTCCCCCAATAACCTCGGCAATATCCGTTGCCATAATGGCCAACTCCGTCATGACCCATAGCACCGCGCCAATCCGCTTCCCCGTATGTGCCCGAGTTGCTTGGGCCAAATCCATCTGCGTCACAATGCCCAGTTTAGCTGCCATGTATTGTAGCAGCATCGCAATTAAACTCGACATTAAGATCACGGACATAAGTAAGTAACCATACTGGGCGCCACCACCAATCGATGTGACCCAATTCCCCGGATCCATATAACCAACGGCAACGAGGGCCCCCGGCCCCGAAAAAGCTAATAAGTTACGAACGAACCCTTTCTCCTTAGGAACCCGTACTGACCCATTAATCTCCGCCAATGACGGTCCGTTTGTCAAGTCGCCTTGTACCGACTTTGCTGAAACGTTGTCTGTCATTTTTTCAATTCCCCTATCTCCTCAGTATGTCACTATTATACTGACTCATCAGCGTTTGTAAAGCTATTTTTAGTTGCGTCTAACTTTTATTTTATATTACCCAATAAAATAATAATGCTAAAATTCGATTTTTTTCTTGTATTTTCATGCTATTTGCAAGATAATATCAGCTAGTCAATTTTTTACAGAAAGTGAGAAACTCATGACCCATACCAAATTTTTTATTGAGACACTTGCTCCTTTATTTATCGCCGTGCTTGTCATTGCTGGCCTTGCCGCCATTGTTAGTGGTCAACTCACATTAATGGTCATTGGCCTAACCAGCCTGGGTGCAGGGGGTCTATTCATTAGTTTACTAGCCGGCCTCTTAGCCGATGGCTGGTACCATCGGCAATCAGTCCGCTCATTGAAAAAACGTGAAAGTCATTCTTAAAAGGATTCACCAAAAAATCTCATCACCAGGGGGGTAACCCCCAAGTGATGAGATTTTTTAGTGAATCGGCCGTTGTAAATCGGTCAGAAGAACCGATAACGCCGACGGTAATTGTTGTTCGATCGTTGCGAGTAACATTCGTCCCGTCGTCGTTAATTCCAAGTAGCGACGGCGCCGATCATCTGGCGCTAATTGCTGTTCCAAATATCCCTGTCGACACAGATCAACAACTAGATTGGACGTTCTAGTAGCCGAAAATCCTAACCGCTTAGCTACTTGGGCAACCGACAAATGATCACTAGCCACATACCCCAACAATTGGCATTGTGGCAAGTTAACGGTCAAGCTGTCTAACGGATGATTATAGCACTGAGTTATCGCCCCGTAGAGCTGCATGATTTGCTGAATCTGTTCCTGTCCAGCCATGTCCGTTCACCTCACCGATATGTATTCGGTTTCATTGTAGCACGAACCCGCCCAAGATGGCTAAGGCTGCTTCGTAGGTAGACGATAGGCCACAAAGCTTTCGTAGTCCGTCTGCACCTGTTGTGCGTAAGCACTGGCAAAGGCTGCTAGTTGTTCATCAAACTGTTTACCGCCACCAATATAGCCCCGGATCATGGCTGCCGTAGGGCTCTGACAATGGGCAATCGCTAGTGTCCAGGCACAAGTATTCGCGTAGGTCTGCAACTGACCCCAATCTAGCTGCGTTAAATCGATAGATTCTTTCATGTCACGGAACTGTCGAACATAAAAGCTGTGTTGATTCCCCGCAAAGTAACCGAGAAACGAGTCAGATGCTGACTGCAAGATCTTTTGGCAATCGACAATCCGTTGGCCTTCCGTCTGTTCTTGAGCCACCGTTAATTGCGCCAATGTCTGACTGCCTTGCTGTCGAGTTGGCAGAGCTTCTTTAATTTGTAGCACCAAATGAGAGCCATCGATGCTGGTCAATAAGACCAAATAACACCGCGAACCAAAGCTCCCCACCCCAACGCTGTGCCGGACGACATCCGTCAAATGGTATTGCGATAATAACAAATTCACATCTGGTCGTACCGTTTGCCGGTAAGCCGCAAAATAAGTTGCGATATGGGTCGTCACATCGTCGGTCACATGCGTGGTTTTTGGTGCATTTTCGCGGAAGCACAAGTTACCTCGGCTATCCAAAGTAGTAAACTTTCGGACGACCTGCTCGGAGTCACGTTTGCTGGCCCGATTGATAATGGTCATCAGCAGTTGTGAATCGGCATCCGTCAATGCGCTAGCCTGAATGAGTTTTTCAACGTCATTTAAGGGATAAAAGCGCGCTAGCGTGGTTTGCGTGAACATTTGCTTCATACTCTTTCGATAACTAGCAGCAACCGTCGGCAAAAACTGCTTAATCTTCTTTTCTTTAATTCCGTTGGCCTGAGCTGCCAGTAAAACACTAACTAGTAATCGTTTGAGATCCCACTCCCACGGATTGATGCCGGCTTCATCAAAATCATTTAAATCGAATAGCAAGCGTCGTTCTGGTGACGCGTAAAAACCAAAGTTACCGATATGGGCATCCCCACAAACAAATGTCTCAATCGTAGAATTGGGCTGCTGCCGGAGATCGGCTTCCATTAACTCCGCAGTTCCGCGAAAAAAAGCAAAAGGTGAGGCAGCCATTCGCCGCGTACGTTCTGGTAACAATTCCGGAATCAGCAACCGGCGAATCCGATCCATCAGTTGATTACTATCCCGATCAAGTGGCTGGTACTGACCCAATTGTGAGAACGGAACTCGTTCACGCGCGTCCTTACCCAAAGATCGCAGCTCCGCGATTGTCTTATTCACTTGTACCCGCCCGGTATTAAATGCTGTTGGCGTCATCTCACTACCTCCCAATCATTTTTGTCCTTATTCTACCGCACTTTCACTCGTGAGACATCGCTAAATAAGATCAGGCACGCGCCATTGACAATGAAAAAGGATACCCAGAATCACTTCGATTCCAGCGTATCCTAACTTTACGATTCCAAATGTGTTCCCCGATTATTAAAATCTAGGGCAAACAAGGACAGCTCATGATGGCGTAACGTGCGTAACAATCGATCGAAGTTCTCGCCATAATCCAGTTCCTTGATCCAATGAAACGTCTCTAGGTGATGGCGTTGAGCAAATGACACGGCAGCTTCATCCACCCCATAAATAACCAAGTAATTCGCCCGTTGGTGATCAACAATCGCCGTTTGCTCCGTCAGCAGACTGACGTGAACCACCCCGCTCAGTAACCGATTAAAAATGTCAGTGGTCACGCCGTACATATCATGTGATACTAAAATTTCCACTTTAGCGGCCGTTAGCGACAACCCGTTCGTATACTTGCTCAGATATTTTTGAATCAATCGTTGATCGGCCACCCCCACTTGCTGTGGATATAAGCTTCCCATGCTGGTAATAATGGCTGTACCAGCGGCCGTTGATTCCGGCGTTGGCCGGTACAACGCGGTAATTTCAGCCCGCATGAACGGATCGACTTTAAAGAGCAACATAAATTGGCACAAGGCAAATAACCAATTGGCAAACCAATCGTGTCCCGTCGCAAAATCTGCCAGTTCAACTACTCCGGGGGCTAATTCATAAGCCGGTGTGGTTCGCTGGCGAAGTCCGCGATATAAACGGGACATCGCATCCGGCTGTAATGCCCGCACAAAATACGGGGAAGTCGTCAACAAGTAATCTAAGGTCGCCAGCTCAGTCAAGGCTTGTTGTGGTGTGTCCCCCAATTGTTGCTGAAATTGCGTCGCTAATTGGCGTAAGTCCGTTAAATGAGCCAACGGTAAGCGTAAGGCCGGATAACGATATCCTTGAGATAAGCGCAATAATGCCAACGTAATCAACAGATCCCGGCGATATTTTAGCCCGGGTGATTCCTGATAGAGCTTGGAAGTTGTATAGGTTGTCATTAGCGCATCGTGTAACGGTCGTAGTTTATCTGGTAAGCCTGGCAATTCACTTATCGGTGTTAACGTCGTGGTATAGAGCATGAAGTACAGCAACTGAATCAACGTCTCATTGCCCGTTAGCCGTAAGGGTGTAGCGACCAATTGTAAATTATATTGCGTGAGCTGCTGTTTCATTGGCCGTAACCGCCGATTAAGGGTTGACAAGCTCACCTGGTGAGCAGCACAAAAAGCTGCGGTTGAAGCATACTCAGCCGTCAAACTCGCCACCATAACCAGATACGGTAGACTATGCTGATATAACCAATGTCGATATTCATCTAATGTGACGGTCGTCTCTAGCGCATCCTTTGTCAGGGTCGTCGTCGCATCCAATTGTTGCAAATCTGTCCGCAAGTTCAATAGACTGTGATAGGCTCGTGAATAGCTGATCTCAGCTACCGTGGCAAAATCAGTTAAGTTAAAGTGGCCCTGTTGGTCTTCAATATAGGTTAGCAGTCGTAACCGCAAAACCTCCTTAGCCGTTAGCATAGCAAAATCAATCTTCACAATGCTCTCCCCCATCGTGGTTAACCAGCAGCACCTCATTTGTACCCGCAAATACACCGTGCCACCGACCGAATGTTAATCAATACTCGTGATCGTTAAACTCTGTTCATCTAATTTTGCCAAAGTTTCTTTTAAAATAATTCGGGGATCATCGTAGCGAACCTGTGGTAACGCACTACTGATGAAGTTCCCGGTTAACTTGCCGGTGATGACTTCTGGCGCAATGTGAATCTCTTGTCCGTCACTGATCGATAGCGTTACACTTTGCCCAGCCGTCAATCGTTCTACTAATGGTAAAATTGGCATTTCTTGCATCATTTCAGCCACCCCTTCTCATTATCTGTTGTTACAATTCTACCACGGCTCCCCTTAATTTGGGCATTCAGCCACTCGAACATCCCGGTCTTTTATAGGTGGATTAATTAAAAACGCCTCCAGTCGCAAAGGTTAACTGGAGGCGTTGCTTTTATTATTTTGCCGTAACAGGTTGTGCTTTAGTAAACCGCATTCCACAGCCGTAAATGGCGGCCGTGATAGCCATGGCGATGAACGTGGCCCCCGTGGTGGTCGCAATCGCTGGTACTTGTTTTAACCCCCAGTATGCAGCAACCCCTAAGAGCCAACTAGCTACGGCAATCCAATTGATGCCGTGGGTATACCAGTACACTCCCCGCACCTTCGTTAATTCTGCGAGGCGATAGTGTTTTCCCTTTAAGAAGAAATAATCCACTAAGAAAATCGCAATTTCTGGTCCTAAGAACATCCCAATCCCGTCGAGAAAAGTCTCAAAGACATCCAAGAAGCTGGCTAAGTAAACGGGAATAAAGGTTACCAGTGTGGCAGCAATTGTCACCAACCACAAACTAACATTTAACGACAAGCGATGCGTCATATTGGTGAGTGCTGAACCGGCAGACATCAGGTTGACGGCATTGGCCGTCGTACTCGTCAACACGATGACCAGTAGGGCAATGATCCCTAAGCCTAATTTAGCGGCCACGGTGCTCGGATCAGAGTTATTCGGATCAAAATGGTTCAGGGAAACTGCCGTGCCAATTGTCGCAAATAAACCAATAAAGGCAAACCAGAAAAGCCCTAAGTTAGCGCCCAAAAAGGAGGCTGTCGTGGCTGCTGATTTTTTGGCGGTAAAGCGGCTAAAGTCAGAAGCCGCCGTTACCCACGCCAGATTGAAGGCCGCTAAGGTATCCGCCGCAACTCCTGATGACATCCGTAAGTTATGCGGTGGTTGCCAGGTCAAAATTTCATGGAATGAGACGGTCCGAAAGACCACAACGGATTCCCATAGAACAAACACGACAACCAAAACAATCCCAATTCGTTCAATCAAGCGAACCGACCGTTCTCCCAAAGAAATACTCAGTAAATGCAAAGCACTCATAATGAGAATCCCCACAATCAAGCCAAACGTCCCGCCTGGTTTACCATACAATGGCCAGCCAAACAGTTCACCAAAAATATAGCTAATCGAGGTGGCTGCAATAAAGGTGTTCACCGCAGCCCAGCCGATAAATTGGACGACATTGATCAGCGATGGGATAAAGCTTCCCCGTAACCCAAATGAGGCCCGCGTGAGTGCCATCGCCGGCACCCCCGTTTGGTAACCCATATAACTGGCGACTGCCAATAGCGCATACGAGACCAGCCCCACAATAATCAACGTTGTCGACGCCGTGAGAAATCCGCAGGCCGCGATAACGCCGCCAATGTACCACGTCCCATTGTTTGCGTTGGCCCCAATCCAAGTGGCAAATAAATCCCAGTTGGACATCCGTCGATGGGCCAACGGGATTGATTCGACATGCCCAAACGATTGTGTTTCTTTGGTTGCAGCTACCTTAACTTCTTGTGCCATCGGCCCTCACCTTTCACTTTTATGCCTAGTATCTAATTACAGAATTTCCCCGACGAACTCACCAGCTGGCAGAGTTTTAAAATCATACGTCTCAAAATCTTTGACCTGTTTGGTGTACCAGTGCAAGCTTTCCGTAATCATCAAGTTAACGGCTTCATCCTTTTCCTGTAAAGCCAGGATTGGCTTGTGACTCATCGTTGCCACTCCTAATTCGTATGCCGTACCAGAATCTAGGTTCTTAGCTTCAAAGTCCAGCACCGTCACAATCACATCGGCAGCTGCAATTTGATCCATATCGCGATGGAAGATCTCTGTGGCCCACGGCTTAGTGAACTGTTCATGTTCGGCATCCTGATGTAAGCGTGGTGAATAAAAATCAGTTACCGTTGGATTAGCGCTCAACGCCGCTTCTAATCGCTTGACGCGATCAACCTGTTCGGGACTAAAAAACGGACTTGCTACGTAAATCTGTGCCATGTAAAAATTCCTCCATGTTTCTAATTTCAACCGACGGCCATAAAAAAAGCGGTCCAAATTCCGCAAGGATTTAGACCGCTAGCTTCATTTCATCAATGAATTCTACCGGACCCTTATTAGCCTCACGGGACTAATTTAAAAGGACTATGTGGTTGTTGCAGATTATTATACGGGGTCTTAAAAAATCCGTCAATTGCGATTATCAGTTTGATCAGTAAGTTTACCGTTTGACGTCTTATCAGGCCTGGGTTCAAATTTTTTATGTCCGAGCTGTTAACGTCAAGGAAGGGTTGTCAGTTCTCCAGCTCACCTGTAGACTAAGACTATTCGGAGAGGGGCTTACTAAATTATGGACCAATCGACTGCACACCATCTACCACAACGAATCAAACGGATCTGGGGCTACAGTGCCCTCGGCAACTTATTAGTTTTACTGATCATCAGCGGCCTCCTGTGGCTGGCTTATCACTTTTGGAATTGGCCCCTGTGGCTGAGTATCGGTGGCTTAATGCTCACTTTGCTTGAACCGGGAATTGAGCTCGGACTGATTCCCTATCGCTATCGCTTCACACGGTATCAAATCTCAGATTTAGCCGTTGATATGCAAGCCGGTTTTATTTTTCAAGAACGGATTGCCATTCCGATCGCACGGGTTCAAAACGTTACACTATCGGCTGGACCGTTGTTACAGTGGCAACATCTCACTAAAGTGACAGTTGCCACCGCATCCACCAGTCACAGCATTGACGGGCTAGAACTAGCGGATGCCGAGCGCCTTCGTGAACAAATCATGCGCTTGGCCCAGGAGGCGCGCCATGACCAAGCCTAAACACACCCATCCATTAGGCGTCCTACAACAAATTGCCCAGGCACTAAAGGATTATTGGTACCTAATGGTCATCCTGCTTACCGCACGGCTTGGTCATCTTGGATTTGCCATTAGTCTGGTATTACTAATTCTGGTCTTTTGTGGCTGGCCAATTTTACGTTGGGCCACCTTAACCTATCAAATCACACCAACGGCGATTATCATTCATTCCGGCATTTTGGTGCGGCACCACGAACACATTCCTTATTCCCGAATTCAAACCGTCCAGCGTAAACAGTGGTTTTACTTACGACCATTCCAGTTAGAGGAACTATTGATTGAAACTGCTAGTCACGAAGGCCATGCGCCTGAAGCACGCCTAGCTGCTGTTCCAACGACCGCGGCCCATTTAATTGCCCGCTATCGCCAAACTAAACCTACAGCTACTACCGGATCAGCTGCGGTCATCCCCGACCAGACCACCGTCGCGACAGGCACCGTCCAAGCTTACTATCGTATTAACCCACAAGACCTCGTTAAATTTGGGCTAACCTCTATGATTTTTGTGCCCTTCCTGTTGGTCTTACTCGGCCTATATAACAAACTACCAAAATCTATGACCACAGCGCTAGTCACTGATGCCACCCACTTAGCCCGAGTTCTGTTGGTGAGCGCCATTGTCGCTTTCATTATGATTGCTTGGCTCGGTGCCTTCATTTGGACATTACAACGGTACTATCACTTCGAGCTCACGCGTCAGGCCGATCAATTAGAAACGGCGCGAGGATTCTTTCAACGCAACACCGTCAGTGCTCCACTCGACCGTATTCAAGCGGTCCGGTTTAAACAAAATCTATTGCGTCAATGGCTACACCTTCAGACCGTTCAGGTTCTGATTGCTTCTAAGGCTGCTGGTGATGAAGATGACAACGATCTCGTGATCATGCCAGTTATTCAAGCCGATCAAGCCATGGCCACCTTACATCCCTTTATCACGTGGCTTCCCACCACGTTGCCTTCCTTAACAGCTTTGACCGTCCCCCGTAGACGCTATCAAATCCGCAATGCCCTGCTAATTGCCGCAATACCGCTGGGGTTGTTGAGCTATTGGTTGCCAACTTGGGCATGGATTAGCTTGCCCATCTTACTGCTGGCAGCACTACAGGGGAACTTTGCAGCAACCAATACGGCAGGCGGCCTCATTACCTCAGATTTATTAGCAGTGCAGGCCGGCCACTGGTGGACGCGCGATTGCTACTTTATCCCGGTTGCTAAAATCCAGTCCCTGCATTTACGACAATCCATTTGGATGAAACGCACCCGCCTTGCCCACCTAACCATTAACGTTCGGCATGGTAATCATAATCAAGAGATTCAGTTACGTTATCTAAAACTGTCAGCAGTTGAACACCTATACAAGTGGTATTTACAATCGACCTTGCAATCGTAACTGTCAATCATAAACCAAAACGGGCACCGAACTAGCGTTACTACGCCGTTCGATGCCCGTTTGCCTATTCTATGAATTTAGCCACACTGGCTAATCACGTGCCAACAACCGTGCAATATTTTCTGCCGTACGCGTTAAATTCTCTGCACCAGTCGCCATTGCCGTCGTTAACGGTACCACTCCGGGTAAGATACCAAAAACTGCGTCAATCCCTAAACCATACAGTTGATCAATTCCCGTTCCAACATTGCCGGCTAGTCCAATGACTTTAGCCTGTGGACTGACAGCCTTAACAGCTTGGGCAGTTCCCATAGGCGTCTTCCCATACTGGGTTTGGAAATCAATTGCCCCTTCACCGGTGAACACATAGTCGGCCTGAACCGCCCGTTCTTTTAAGTGGGTTTCGCGAACGACAATCTCAATGCCTTTTTCCATCGACGATTGCGTAAAAGCTAGAAGTCCAGCGCCCAGACCCCCAGCGGCTCCGGCACCCGGATAATCGGCTAAATCTACGCCCAGAGTTTCTTGAATAATCGTCGCATAGTGTTGTAAATTCCGGTCCAATGTCGCAACCATTTCTGGTGTGGCACCCTTCTGTGGACCAAAAACAGCAGCTGACCCCTGTGGTCCGACCAACGGATTGGTCACATCCGAGGCAATCCGCACATGTACCTGTTTAACCAATGGATCAACTTGAGACGTATCGATCGTCGCAAGTTCGGCTAATCCACCACCGCCACGTTGAATGGGCTGTCCCTGTTGATTCAAGAAGCGAACCCCTAAAGCTTCCGCCATCCCTTGCCCGCCATCGGTTGTGGCACTACCACCAATCCCAATAATCAATTCCTTAGCACCATGCGTTATCGCATCCAACATCAATTGCCCTGTTCCATAGGTTGTTGTTATCAAAGGATTTTTCGTCTGGTCATTGATGAATTGGATACCACTGGCGGCTGCCATTTCAATCACAGCCGTTTGATGATCGCCCAACAACCCATAGGTTGCCGTCACGGGTTGACCTAACGGGTTGAGCACGACCGCTTGGCGAAAGTCACCCTGCGTGGCGTCAACTAATGATTGCACCGTTCCCTCACCACCATCGGCCATTGGCACAAGTTCATAAGTCGCATTAGGGAAGACTCGCCGCAAGCCTGTGGCAATTGCTTGAGCCGCCTCCTGTGCCGTTAAACTTCCTTTAAATGAATCTGGCGCAATAACAAATTTCATGATAGATCTCCTTTACAGTACAGCATACATGAGGACCCCGACAACGGTCATGGTTAACCCAACCATGGTTTCATACGGAACAGACTGCATCCGCTCCTTTAACGTCATGTTCATGGCATTAGCAGTTACGTGAAAATAATTTCCTTGTGGCAGGTGATCAATAACGGTTGCCCCCGTATGCACCATAACCGCTGCGGCCAAGGGCGCGGTTCCAAAGGCCAAAATAGCTTTACCAAATGACCCAGTAGCTAAAATAACCCCAGTAGAGGTTGAAGCCGTTGCCGCCGCCATTAGAATTCCGGCAATCGGTGCTAAGAAAGTTCCTGAAATTCCTGAAATCTTGATTAAATGGACAATAACACTTGGCAAGGTGGAAGTCGTGATTAAGCCCCCAATGGCACCAGCCCCAATCAGAATCAAAACTACGTCTGTCATTCGGGCCATCCCAGCCTTCGTATAGGCTAAGACCTGCTTACCTTGGTGCATGGCTAACATACCCACCAATCCAGCTAATGGCAGAATATACATCGCGTCCACTTCAAACTTCTCAAGTAAAGTAATGTGAAGAATATGACCAATTGGGTTCAGTAGCAGTAAGACAATCGCCAGCACTGGTGCCACAATTGCTGCCTTTAATGACGGTAACACGGACACATCACTGGCCGCTTGTTGTTTTTGATTAGCCGTAACATCAGCCATGGTGGCAATCGCACCATGATGCCGCAATAATGTGGCTAGTAATACGCTCGCGATCAAACCAAATACCGCCGGTACAAAGTCGGCAACCATGAGTTGACTAAGCTCTATATTGAAGCCGTGAGCTGCCGCAATCGTATTGGGATTCGGCGAAATAATATTGCCTGCCTTGCCCCCACCAGATAAAGCCACTAATAAGGCTAATTTTGAAATTCGCATCCGACTGCCTACCTCTAGTGCAATTGGCGCTACGATCAGTACGGCTACGGGAATAAACACCCCCACGGCTGTAATAATCATCGTCGCCAACGCTAACGAGAGAATCGCTAAACTCTCACCAAATCGATCGACGATTCCCCGAGCTATTGCATTAGCTGCGCCAGACTCCATCATAACACCAGCAAAAACACCGGCCGCTAGCACCCGAATCACTGTGCCCATAACACTCTGCGACCCAGCAACCACGATGTTAACGGTCTGTGTCAAGTTAGCACCACCAATTAACGCCCCAACAATCGTTCCCAATAATAGCGCATAAACCGGATTAAGTTTTTTGAGAATTAAACCAATGGCTAATGCTAACCCCAACAATGCCCCAATCCAACTTACAGATACTGCCATCGTACGACACTCCTTACTTTTTTATCAATTATCTCGCTAGACGTAAACCAGTCGCTTTTCTAGCTCACAATTTAGTCACTTACCGAACTAATTATTTGTTACTAATTGAGCAATGTAACTATGTCTTTAACTTTAATCGACTTTTCAAATCGGTACAATCGGCAATCTGCCCAAAAATTAGCGCTATTTTTTGGAAAATTCTCCCTGTATTTTTTCGGTCAAACGCTTATGATAATAATTGATCAAAGATTTTCTCTTTTTACGCTACCATTTTGAACAAAGGACCGGTGCCCGATGAAACTAGACCCTAAACTCGCGCAAGATATTGTGAATAAAATGATGACGCAGATCCCCTATAACGTCAATATGATGGACGACCAAGGCTATATCATTGCTAGTGGTGACCCCCAGCGGTTAAATACCTTGCATGTCGGCGCCGTGGCGGCCATCAATCAACAAACAACATTACCGATGCACGATTCTTACGGCGATCACGGCCAACCTGGTGTAAATATGCCAATTGTTTTTAACGACCAAATTATTGGCGTTATTGGTATCACTGGTGACCCTGAAAAAGTCACGCCGTTAGCCTCTCTGCTACGAGTAGCCACCGAGCTATTGCTCGATCAAAATCAGCACAACCTTCAGGAAAAGCAATACGAAACAACGTTGAATCGATTCCTATATCACTGGTCACAGGTCACCCAGCAGATTGACACGAATACAAACTTGTTACTGGAAGCGCAACAGTTGGGAATTGATATCCTCAAACCCCGTGCAGCCATTGTCTTACCCAAACAGACTTTACCCATTGGACTATTGGATGCGACCGATTTTCAGTTCGACCTTGATACGACTACTTTAATTGTCTTAACAGCCTTACCGGCAACCATTGCACGATTCACGACCTATTGTCAAACGGGACAGCACCGATTGGGCATTGGTTTATTTGATCGTAACGTTGGTAACTCTGTGCGACAGGCCCGACAGACCTTACGCATCAGCCAAATCTTTCAGCGTCCTGATTTTATTCACTACTCGCAAATCGCCTTCATTCAAGCATTACTAGATGGTCATCTGCACGTTACCGACCTACAACAACGCTTTCAGAAGTTAGCTAGTACCGCAAATGGCCGCGAATTAATTAAGACTTTAGGCATGTTTGTCCGACTCAACACCAATGTCTTGCAAACGGCCGCGGCCTTACATATCCATCGTAATACCTTGAGCTATCGCCTTGACCGATTGCAGCAGATCTTTCAGTTGGACCCCCACCAAACACTCGACCTTTTCACCCTATATGTTGGTTACCTATACTTCAAAGCTGATAAATAAGACCACAAAAAAGCTGCTGGATATTTTTCATCCAACAGCTTTTTAATACAGATGAATCATCCCCCAACGATTCATCCAACTACCCCAAGTGTTTCTTCTACCCGATAACCATCAAACTGACTCTTTAGCCATCATGCCGTGCGCGCCACTGATGCAACCGTTCCCCGATACGCGGACGCCACAACCAGGCATATCCAAAGATAACCGTGATTAAAAAGGTCACAACATCTGCCATCCAATTCGTGTCGCCCCACGAAAATATTCCGGTCACATAAATCACAAAGACAAGATACACCGGTCGTTTCAACCGGGGCACCATGAGATATTCTCCATTGTGTTCCAATGACAAGTGTTGATAAAGTACTGCTCCCCATACAAATAAAATAATCGCCGCAATCAGCCAAACACCGATTACTAACCAAGTTAATTGACTACCTGATAAGGAAAATGGTCGGTTAGTTAAGATTGGTTGGCTAATCGCTCCTACACTCATAAGTGACAAGGTAAAGCCGGTAACCGTCACGATCAACGCCCCGGTTTGCCCAATAATTAACGCCGCAAACCAACAAATCGCAAACAACCCCGTTGCCACAGCCAGTCCACTAATCCATGAGGTTAGTAATCCCGGCCAAGCTAGTGTAAAGCTAACACCGTGAGGCTTCATTAACCAATACAAGCTGTACTGCACGGCAATCGTAACGATTGAAATTCCTAATAGGACGACTAAAGATTGGCGGAGCTTTGTCCAATAAACCCGCTGACGTGAAAAACCACTGGTAAATAGGAACTGGTTAAAGTTATCCTTCAAGTCCTGATTCATTAGTAGCAATCCCGCTAACCAATAAACGAAGATTAGCCAGTAGGAATAAGCTGTAAAGTAGTCACCCTTATAGGTTGCCCAATGATGAATACTTGCGCCTACTAATTGATGGGCGCCGGCAGTTTGTCGTGAACTTAGAGCAATGATCACCATCACGACATTAGCAAAAAGTGCCAATGCGCCTAATGCCAAGAATAATCGTCGATGACGGCGCCAAATCAATCGATCCAATTGATTATGCATCTGCTAACCCTCCTATTTCATTAACTGATAACCCGTGTCGTGGGCTAAATTAGCCCGGAACAGGTCTTCCAATGTCAACGGTAATTCCTCTAACAAGACCGGATTCAATGCCCGTAATTGCTGATCTATCTCTGGTGTGTAATGGGTAATGACCACCACTAATACCCGACCAGACACACGAATAAGTTGACTATGTTCTTTGAGCACCGCCGGAATCGTTTTGTCATTGAAAACCAATTGTAATTTTTTAGCCGTCTCGCGAATCTCTTCCAAATGGTAATCTTGAACTAATCGACTGTCCTTTAACAAAAGTACGCGATCACTTAAGCCATCTAGTTCATTTAGATCATGCGATGAAATCAAAAAGCCCTTTTGTTGGTCAGCGACCTCATCGATCACCATCGTGGCAATATTTTCTCTGACAATTACATCTAGGCCATCAAAGGGTTCATCCAAAATAATGTACGTCGCATTTGAGGTTAATGCCAAGATGAGGTTAACCAACGCACGCATACCTTTAGACAACCGTCGGTATTGGCTGTTCCGATCCAATTCGAATTGAACCAGTAAGTCTTGATAACGTTGTTGATCGAACTGGGCATAAACCAGCCGGAAAAATTCGGGAATTTCCCACAATCGATAATTACTTAAAAAATTATATTGCCCATCTAAGAAGAACAACTGCCGCTGCTGTAGTGGGTGTCGAGTCGTACTCTGTCCATCAATCAGTACCTGCCCTTGCTCCGCAACGTATTGATTGGTTAGTGTTCGAAATAAGGTAGTCTTACCCACACCATTACGCCCAACCAGACCGATAATCTCACCCGGCGCCCAATCAAAACTGATATCTTCAATAATCTGTTGGTGGTTGATGGCCTTACTGAGTGCCTTTACTTGTAGCGTCATTGTTCTACCCCCTGATAAGCCTCTTTAATCCATTTAACAACTTCGTCCAACGGAACGCCTAAATAACGAAGCTCCGTTAGTAGTGTGAATAGCTGCTTTTTGGTAGCCACAACTTGTGCCGAATCTCCAGCGACCACGGCCGTTTCTCGGACGTAGGTTCCTTTACCGTGAACCGTTGTGATCACCTGTTGTGCTTCTAACTGCTTATATGCTTTGCTCACAGTATTGGGATTCAATTGTTCTTGTCGCGCCATATCGCGCACCGAGGGTAGCCGATCACCCGGTTGTAAAATCCCCTGAACAATTTGCTGTTTGACGTGCAAAATCAATTGCTCGTAATATGGTAATCCAGACTGATCATTGACTTGCATGTGTGTTCACCCCTTGGTGTTTGGCTACGTGTTCTATCTGTACTATTATACCTAGTACACTCGATTTGACAACCCCCTTTCGGATTTTTTTGGTCCAGTCCAATCAATTTTAAATAAAAAAAGACTGAGCCTAGGCCCAGTCCATTGTTAGTTTAACGATCATCGTCAGTTGATGCTACCGACTGTGTTTCACTTTGCTGCCAAACCAATTGGTTATAAAACTTCGCTCGTGCTAAATCATAGTACGGCAGAACAAACAGTCCCGCTAGGCCAAATGTTACAACCACCAGCAGGTCCCAAAGCAGAAAGCTCAAGTCCATAATAAACAAGAAACTCTTGTAGCCGTTCATCATTTCCCGCGATTGGGTAATTGCTTGTAATGCCGTCATTGATTCACCACGGTCATAAGCATCGCGGTAAATGTAAAAGGCCTGTGAGTAAGAATATGCCTTAATGATTCCGGGCACTACTAGTAAAAGGGACCAGAGGAACGTCAGAATCGCAACCAAAATACTAATAAATAGCCAGCCTAAGAAATATTGGCCCTTGTCAAACAGCATAAAGCTCCGCTGAATGGGATTGTCCATTTGCGTGCTTCCCCGGTCAATATCAATCATAGTTAGCTGCGATCCAGCCCGCAGCATAGCCGCCACGATCATAAATAATCCCGCAAATGAGAAGAGGCCGCTCAACGAAAAACCAGCGCTCCCCGCATTGATCTGCGAAATAATATTCATATTACGGGTATACATGGTATTGCCAATCCACCATAGTGCCATCCATAGAATAGATAATAAGACATAAAATTTATAGTTATCTAAAATCTGCCGTTTGGCACCGGCCTTTAGATCAGTTCGATCTTGTGATGTCATCTTTATTCCCCCTCAAATAATCAGCTAATCCTTAAACGCCACACTAGGCTGATCATGGGTCACGACGTGTAACGTTGTGCTTATCCCCAAATAATCGTGCAGCCGGGTTCGTAAAGCAGCGGTTGCCGCCACATGGTCAGCGTGGCGTTGTGGATTAACATTCTCCATATAGAATAACAGATTCTGCGTGGCTTCGGTAGCCTCAACTCTGGCACTATCCCGCCAAGCCCAGCATCGAGAGATGACATCATAAGCATCGCGGTAGATGACTTCTCCTGGCAGAGCCGTCTCCACGTCGTCTTCCCCGATGGGACGAAAACGTTCCCCACCCTGAGCAACCGTCAAATGGATATCGCCTTTGATTTGATCCATATCTTCAGCAGCCACTGGAAAGGCCCACTCAAGCGAGACCGAGTTATAAACATCCACGACTGGATTAATGGTGCCAACCCCTTTGCCATTTTTGGCCCGTTTCAACAGATTCTCGACCGCACAGCGCGCACCCTTTTTGGTTTTAAACTGTTGGAAAGCCTGTCGCCAGTCCTGGACAACTGTGTTTTGACTAATCGGATCATTCGGCACCCACTTAGTTGCGGCAACGTGATTGGCCGTCGTCAGCAAATCTGTGGGAACTTGCTCCTTAGCGTGATTATCAATGTCTTGGGCTGTCAAAAAGGCAATTTCAACCTCTGGAAACAGTTGCCAAAATGCTTCGTCTACGATAAAACTTTGTGTCATTGGTTAACCCTCCCTAAAGCTAAGCTTTTTACCCTTTTAGTATACAATTTTTCAGATCAAAGACCCACTCTCGACTGTCATTTCTCGCCTACGACTTGTTACCCATCAAAATACTTGCTAAACTAAGCAGGAATCTATCAACGAATACCAGCGTTAATTATTTAAAGGAGTTATCCATAACATGAAAAAGTTTTGGAAAATTAGTCTAGGCGTCTTGCTTATTCTGATCATTGTCGGTGGTGCTGCAGCTTATCATGAGCGTCACAAGATTCGCCGCTATCTACTCGTTCACCAGCAGTATCAAAAGACAGATATTTTACGTTTATCTCAAATCAAACTAAATTTACGACCGGCTCTATCGACTAAAAATACAACGGCAACTAATCACCTAACCACGACCTACCGGCGCGAGCTTCACCAGCTCCCAACCGGACCGCAGCACGCCAAAGTGATTGTTAATCCTTACCAAACATCTCCCCTGTCTGGGTTAATCTTGGTTAAAACCGCCGCCAAAACTCGGGTCACCTTGACCGTCCATGGTGACCGACCAGCGACGACCATCACCAAAAAGCTATCCGGCTACAAAACAGCCCATTCGGTGGGGGTCTTAGGCCTATATGCCAATCGAACCAACCGTGTCACGCTGACCTTTACCCAAAAAGACGGGCAAACCTCGCGTACCACCTACCGGTTAAAAACCGGGCACACACCGAAGGGCATTGGTAAAAATACGTTAAAAACCAGTAACCCCCAACAAATGGCTTTGGGAACCGGCCATACTAAATTAACCTTTGCCGTGTCCAGCCAGGGCTACACGTATGGACTAGATGCACGGGGAAAGATCCGGTGGTACAGTACCAATAAAATTTCCCACATTTTTAAGCAGCTCAGCAATCACCACTTGTTAATTCTCACCAAAATTTCACCCGATGAGCATAAGTACAACGCCCTGCGAGAAACCGACTTTTACGGTCGTGTCTACCGGCAATATAACTTCAGTGGCCTCTTCCCCACTCGAAAAGAACCGTATAAATTAGCGACTAACACTGTCATTCATCACGATGCCATTGAATTGCCCAATCATAACCTCTTGCTAACCGTCGATGATGGTAGTAGTAAGTACGTTGAAGATACCATGATTGAAATTAATTATAAGACCGGCAAGATTGTCAAAGTAATTGATCTCAAGCGCATTCTCCCCCGTTCAGCTTACACCACGTATACTGGCACCCATCGTCCTGACGGAAAAATTGACTGGTTCCACCAGAATTCAATGGTTTATGATAAAAAACGGGGTGAACTCATCGTTTCTGGACGCAATCAGGATATGATTTTCGCTATCAACTACAAGACCACCAAATTACAATGGATTCTGGCTGCACCACAAAAATTACCGGCATCCTATCAACACTACTTGTTGAATCCTCAAAGTAAACAGTTCCGTTATAGTGGCGGTCAACACGCCGTCAACCTGATTCATCAATCACAACATCAAGGCGCTACAATTGAACTGGAGTACTACGATAACAATGTCCCTGTTACCCGCGGAAAAACCAAGCAATCTAAGCAATGGTCGGCAGGGGAAATTGTCACGATTAACCAACTCCATAAGACCGTTAAAAAGACGTGGAGCTTTGGCAAAACGCTCGGCAAACGGAACTTTACGAATATTGTCGGGAGTAGCTACGCTGTGGGCAAAGGTAATACGCTCATTGGCTTTGGCTATGCTGACAATGGCAAGCGTAGTGAATTTGTTGAAGTCAATCGCCAAACCAACCAGATTGTCTTCGATGTCGATCGGACCAAGTTCGCCCACGGTGATTGGTCATACCGCGCACAACGCATGAATTTATACCCCGGAAGTGCTACCGTTTCACTTGCCACCATCACCACATCAAACTAAAAGACGTGTATCACCGGAGCTTTACGACAGTCCCGATGATACACGTTTTATAATCCAGCAAGCAATGGCTATTGTTCGTTAATTACTACTGCTATTTTGTTTAGGCATCCCACTCGGTTTGCCTGATGGTTGACCCTTCATATTTTTGGGGCCATTTTTCATCTGCGTCGTTTGGGCCGACTTTGCTTGTTGTTGTCCCAACATATAGCCGGTCCCACCGCCACCGACAAACAGAATGATTCCGGCTAGTAGCAGCACTAGCCAGCGTTTGGGTTCTTTACGGGCTGGTTGCATAGATCCGTCATCCTCTCTATTGATTCCTATTAATCAACTTAGAATCCAGTATACACGCGCTTCCTTAACCCTAACTAAATCCGTCATCGACTTTACTTGCAAACTATTGGTACTTTTGCTATTATGTGAACTATAATATGATATTAAAACAATAATGTTCGTAAATAAAGGGAGCGATTTCAGATGCGTAACGTGTATTTTAATCATGACGGAAGTGTCGACGATTTAGTATCACTACTACTGCTGTTACAAATGCCAGATGTCCATTTAACTGGCGTTGGTGTGGTTGGCGCCGATTCCTATCTAGAGCCAGCCCTAGCAGCTACCCGTAAAGTCATCGATCGTTTCGGTCACGATACTCACCTAAAGGTCGCCGTCTCTGACTCTCGCGGCGTTCACCCATTCCCGAAAGAATGGCGGCTAGATGCCTTTAGCTTAGATGCCCTGCCGATTCTAAATGAGTCGGGAACCGTAGTTACGCCCGTTGCGCCCAAGCCGGCACATTTAGATCTCGTTGACAAGCTCCAGACTACCTCGGAGAAAACTACTCTGGTCATGACAGGCCCTTTAACTGATCTCGCACGAGCCTTGCAGGCAGACCCGTCAATTACGGCCAAAATTGAACAACTATACTGGATGGGTGGTACCTTTGATGGTCGTGGCAATGTTGCCGAGCCTGAACAAGACGGGACTACTGAGTGGAATGCTTATTGGGACCCGCAGGCCGTTAAGACTGTCTGGGATAGTGACCTCACTATCCAAATGGTTGGACTTGAAAGCACTCGTCAAGTCCCATTGACCCCGGCCATTCGCCAGCACTGGGCAACATTACGCCAGCATCCTGCAATTGACTTTATTGGCCAAGGTTATGCCTTGGTGCCCGCTCTACAACACTTTGAGACAAACTCTACTTACTTCTTATGGGATGTGCTAACGACTGTTGCCAGCGAGTTTCCCGAGATCGTCACAACTAAACGCGTCACCAGTGATGTTTTAACTGAAGGCCCCGGTCGTGGGCGAACATTTGAAACACCGACTGGTCGGCCCGTAACCTTAGTGACTACTGTGGATCACGATGCCTTCTTTAAACGAATTGACACATTAGCTTTGCATGCCGATAAATAGGTTATACTGAAAGGGAGACGGTATTTCCAACCGCCAACCTTTTATTTTTACTCAGAGGAGGATTTTCTTATGCTTCCCGTAACCATCGGTATTATTATTGGTGGCATCATCTCTTGCCAGACCGCCATTAATTCACGTTTACGGGCCTTTATCGGCTCGCCCTATCAAGCTTCATTTGTCTCATTCACTATTGGAACGCTCTTTCTCGCCTTGGTAACCCTCGCCTCACATCAATCACTTGGTGTCTCGTCCCAGCTACTAGCTCAAGAGCCATGGTGGTTGTGGATCGGTGGGGTCCTTGGCGTCATCTTCTTAACGACCAACATCCTCCTCTTTCCCCATATTGGCGCCGTGCAAACTGCTATTATGCCGATTTTGGGTCAAGTCTTAATGGGACTCCTAATTGATACGTTTGGTTGGCTAACGGCTACCCAACAATCTCTCACACCAGCCCGGCTCTTCGGGGTCATTCTAGTGTTAATTGGTATCCTAGTGACTGTTGCCTTACCAGACATCTTACAACATCAAACTACCACGACGACCAGTGGCAATCCCTGGCCATGGCGATTGTTAGGAATTGTCGGTGGCGCCTTAGGTGCTGTGCAAACGACGATCAACGGCCATTTAGGTGTCGTTTTAAATTCGGCAGTTCACGCATCGTTCATCTCGTTTTTAATTGGTGCTATGACATTATTGGTGATTGTTTTCGTCGTTGATCGCAATCTCAGTCATATTGCCAATGCCACCGGTCACAGAAAACCGTGGTGGATTTGGCTAGGTGGTTTATTGGGCGGTATCTTTGTTTTAGGCAACACTTACTTAGCACCGATTCTCGGCACCGGCCAAACAGTAGTGTTTGCTTTACTCGGGCAGTTAACTGGTGGCCTATTGATTGACCAATTTGGGTTACTCGGAGCTAAGCGAAATCCTACGATACCGGTTCAGTTTCTAGGCCTATTGTGTTTAGTAGGTGGCGTTATTCTCATTCGTTTATTTTAAGAATAAAAAATCAGTGTTCCAGAATTCGAAAATTCTGAAACACTGATTTTATTTTTTGTCACTAAATTCGGCAATTATTCACCATCATACAAAGCTGCCACCTGAGCCTGAACCTGCTCATGACCTAAGAATTCGTCATAAGTGGTATCTGCTCGGTCAACCAATCCCTTAGAACTCACTTCAATAATTCGGTTAGCAATGGTTTGAATGAACTCGTGGTCATGTGAGGTAAAGACGATTGCGCCGTTAAAAGCGACCAAACTATCGTTCAACGCCGTGATCGATTCCAAATCCAAGTGGTTGGTTGGATCATCTAACAGCAACACATTTGCCTTACTCAACATCATTTTCGATAACATTGCCCGGACCTTTTCGCCCCCGGACATCACATCAACCGCACGATTCACATCATCCCCAGAAAAGAGCATCTTGCCCAGGAATCCGCGCAAGAAGGTATTATCACTCTCTTCTTTCGAGGCAAATTGGCGTAACCAATCCAACACGGATAAGTCATTATTGGCAAAGTAGTCATTAACATTCTTCGGTAGATACGTCGTGCTGGTGGTTTGGCCCCACACCACGTTACCACTGTCTGGTTGGACGTCACCGGCAATAATTTGCATCAACGTTGTCGTCGTCAAATCATTCCGGCTAATGAACGCCGTCTTCTCATCGGGCCGCAGAGTAATGCTCACATCATCTAAAATGGTGACGCCGTCAATGGCCTTTGACACGTGCTCGACTCGAAGCAAGTCATTACCCAAGTCGCGTTCCGGGGTGAACTTAATATACGGATATTTTCGCGAAGATGGCTTAATATCATCCAGCGTGATCTTTTCCAGTTGCTTCTTCCGTGACGTTGCCTGCTTAGACTTGGAGGCGTTGGCACTGAATCGCGCCACGAACTCTTGCAATTGTTTGATCTGGTCAGCCTTCTTGGCGTTTGCATTCGCCTTTAATTGCGCCGCTAATTCACTGGATTCCATCCAAAAGTCATAGTTCCCGACAAATAACGTGATCTTACCAAAATCCACGTCACACATGTGGGTACAGACCTGATTCAAGAAATGCCGGTCATGAGAGACCACAATAACGGTATTCTCGTAACCTGCCAAAAAGTTTTCCAGCCAGCTAATCGACTGGACATCTAACCCGTTGGTCGGCTCATCCAGCAATAGCACATCCGGATGACCGAACAAGGCTTGGCCCAACAATACCTTGACCTTTTGGGATTCGGTCAGTTCACTCATCAAGACGTTGTGTAAAGAATCATCAATCCCCAAGGCTTGCAACATCTGACTGGCTTCAGCTTCGGCTTCCCAGCCGCCCATTTCACCAAATTCGGCTTCCAATTCAGCGGCCCGAATCCCATCAGCATCACTAAAATCTGGCTTCATATAAATGGCATTCTTTTCTGTCATGATATCGTAGAGCTTTTGGTGCCCCCGAATGACCGTATCCATGACGATGCTATCTTCAAAGGCAAAGTGATCTTGATTCAGACTCGACATCCGCTCATTGGGTCCCATTGAAACGTTCCCACTGGTGGGTTTCAATTTACCTTCGATAATCTTTAGGAAAGTTGACTTTCCAGCGCCGTTAGCGCCAATGACCCCGTAGCAGTTACCTGGGGTGAACTTGAGATTAACATCATCGTAGAGTTTCCGATCGGAGAACTGCATACTGACATTATTGACGGTTAACATGAACGATTCCTCCTATTTTGACAGAAAAAACCAACGTGTCTGATTAACGGCAACGTTGGTTTCAACTTATTTTCGTTATGACATATTAGGGTAGTGTATCATAAAAAGTGCCGCCTGTCACCCGCTTAGGACCAGCTTTGCTGTGCCGAATACCGTTGGCGATAAGTCCGCGGGGTCATTTGGTAGTATTGCTTGAACGTCACAAAGAAGTTTTTCTCGGTGCTAAAGCCCGTCTTGAGTGCAATATTTTGGATTGAATCCTGTGACGTCATCAGTAGCGATGTCGCCCGTTCTAAGCGAATCTGGCCGAGATACGCCTTGGGTGAAATCCCCATATAATCCTTAAAGTAGCGGGAAAAATAAACACTGGAGTAATTTAGTCGCTCCGCTAAATTGGCAATTGAAACGGGTTGCGCGTAGTTCTCCTGTAATTCCGTAACGGCCTGCCTGAGTGGTGCTGGTAGCGGTAACTGATCACTGGTCACTTGGCCGTCAACCGTCAGATGTTGGAGTAATTGGCCGACCAATTGGTATTCAGCTCCCAAGCTCGTGAGGTAGGCTGACCGCGCTGATGAAGGCGTGATCACCCCCGCAACCAACGTCTGGACGGCCTCCGCCAGCGGTTGATACACTCCCAATTGTAGGTCAAGGTCCAACGGCCCCCAGATGGGCAACTGCTCATCAGCTACCGCATTGCGTAACCAAGACGCCGGTAAAAGCAGCGTCACAATTTGGTTATCCTCATCCAGAAACGTCTCATAACTGTGCACTACCTCCGAATTAATCACGTAGAGGTGGTCAGCCAGCATATGATAGGTCGAGCGGCCAATGTGCGCCGTTCCAGGCTGTCCTCGGTAAGCATAGGCCAATTCAACCGCGCGATGCCAGTGGGGCAAGACCATTTTTGGCCCCACCGTCCCGTGTGAAATAACTCGCAATGGCAATTCTGTCTTAAAGTTTAGTCGTTCATGATACGGATGTGGCATACTGACGCCCCTTCTTCTATCTGTCATTGAGCCATGTTTTCCCGCACGGTTTAACCGTAACCGCTTTCAGTCATAGCATAACATGTTAGGAGGCAAAATAGTTAAATTTAGTAAGCCAATTATTAGATTATGGGATTACCCCCATCCTTGATCCCCGTTATAATGAACTTGCAACATCAGGATAACAACGACGGCCATGATTGGCGTTGCCTTATCCGGTTAGGTTGCTGACCTTAACTACTATCACAACTTGGGGGAGTTATGATAGCTAGTGAATCGGTATGGCTTGAGGGGGCCTACCAACAGAATAGACGGCCATCGGGGCCTTGGGGGGAGCAGCTAGAGAACCATCTAGTTGCTTTTTAATTTGTCGTAACACCCGTTGAACTCAAAAAACGCGTGTTTCTAAGAATCTAATTGATTCCTAGAAAAACGCGTTTTTTACTATCACAGTCAATTAACGGTCGACTGCTGCTTGCCCGGTTGTTTTAGTAAAAAGGCCATCAGATACGACACAATCAAGAAGACAGCCACGACCAGATACGGAACGTGCGTATTCCAATCCAATAACATGCCGGACATAATCGGTCCCACAATATTCCCAATGCTCGTTAAGGACATATTCAAGCCGTTGATTAAGCCCTGGTCAGACTCGCTAGCCTTGGTTAAGAGCGTGGTAATGGCTGGCCGTAAGAGGTCAAACGCTGAGAAAATAATCAATGTAGCGACCATCACTTCTAACTTCGTGTGGGCCTGCGTAATCCAAATGGTACAGATTGCCGCGAGGAAGAAGCAAAGGCGAATCACCCGCCGCTCACCCCACTTGCTGACCATGGTATCGAACAACGCCACCTGCAAGAATAGTGAGATCAATCCATTCAGGGTTAATACTAAGGCAATATTACTCAGACTGAAGTTAAAGACTTCGTTAACATAAATGCTGTAAATACTTTCAAATCCCTGTAGGCCAAATGATGACACTAAAATCATCGTAAATAAAATAATAATGGGTAGCGTCCAAAACGCACGACTCATTGGGTGAGCAGTCGTTTTCGCTTGTTCGGGTTCTTCTACTACCCGCTTATTTTCAGCATCACTAGGAAGTAACGCAATCAAAACAATTGCGCTTAATAAGCCTAAGGCCCCAGCCACCCAAAATGGGGTTTTGTAGCTGATACCAGCTAATATGCCACCAATACCGGGGCCCAAAATCAAGCCACCACTAAAGGCCGCTGATAGCCAGCCAATCACCTTGGCCCGTTGTCGTTTAGTTGTAATGTCTGATGCTAACGCCATCGCAGTTGGCACAACCATGGCGGCTGATAGCCCACCAATTAGGCGGGAAATATCAAAGACCCAAAGATAGTTCGTCAGTGCGAATAGGACTTCCGATACCATATATAACAGTAACCCCACCGTCAAAACTGGCTTACGGCCAATCTTATCGGACAATCGACCGATGAGGGGTGACGCCACAAATTGTGCCAGCGCAAACAGGGCATTCATGATCCCCATATCAGTCGCCGACAAATGCAGTTCTGTTTTTAAAAACGGCATGACCGGAATCACTAAACTAATTCCCAAGCAGACTAGAAATTCACTAAAAATTAAAATAAAAATGGCCCGTTTTGTTTTGCGTGTCACAACGGTTCACCCCTTCTCCATATTTTTCGACAATAGTCTCATGCTACCAACAAAGAACCGGGTTTGTCCACTGTTAAGCTCATCTTTTAAGTGACTTAGTTACCAGGTTGTCGTAAAGCTTGTGTCCAGCGCTGATAATCCGCAGCAAAAAAGCTATCACGCGCATATACCACCGCCAATTCATGGAGCAATTGTCCCGCTGGCAAACGTAACGTCACTAATTTTCCGACCGCTAATTCACTCGCTACAACCGACCGATAAACAAAACTAACGCCGGCCCCTTGTAGCAGTAACTGACGAATTGCCGCCAGATTATTGATCGTCACCGTCTGCGAAAACTCCGCTAACGTTACATTGGCTGCCTGGGCCAGATTGGTCAGAATCTCTCGGCTACCAGATCCCAACTCCCGCAGCAATAATGGATAAGCCGTCAAGTCCGCCCAACTAACTTGTGCCTGCTGCGCCAGTGGATGATTGGCGGCCACCACGGCAACAAATGGTTCCTCACGAACTATCTGATAATCATATCGCGTCTTGTCAAAATTGCCTTCGATCAAAGCAAAGTCGCTGGTTCCGCGATCAATCGCGGTCAAGGCGGCTTGCGTGTTAGTCACCCGGCATTGAATGTCGCGAAATTGCTGGGTAGCCTGAATCGCTTGAATCAACTGGGGCGCTAAGAATTCGCTCAAGGACAGTGTCGTGCTAAAAATCACTTGCCGCGTCACCTGAGGGTGCTGTAAGGCCGTGACCACCTTATTGGCCTGCACTTGAATCCGCTGCACAAAGGCTGCCAATTCTTGACCCGCTGGCGTGATGGTCAGCCGTGGTCGTTGATACCGAACCAGTTTTACGTTCAACTCCATTTCCAAACTCTTAATCTGTTGAGACACTGCCGGCTGAGTAATAAAGAGCCGTTGGGCCGTCTGGGTATAGGATTTTGTTTGCACTAAAGCCAACAGGGTTTCGTATCGTTTATCTAGCATATCATCGCTCCTCATAAGTAAAATTTATATCGTCATTAAATATCCCAATTTTATCTTATAATCGACTTCCGGTAAACTAAGGTTATCAATCATAGAGGAGGAAATTGATATGGATATTCGCAATACCCTAGTAACCCGCAGCTTCTGGGGAGCGGCTGTCATTACGTTAATTTGTGCGGTAGCCGGTAGCGAACTGGCCCAATTGCCCTATTTGAACTTAGTTGGTGCCTTGGTCATCGCCTTATTATTAGGGATGGCTTGCCAACTCGCACCCCGGATGGTTGCCGTCAACCGGGATGGCATTGGATTCATTAGCAATAAATTTTTACGATTAGGGATTATTCTTTTAGGTTTCAAGTTAAATCTTCTGCAATTGGCCCAAGCGGGGGTCAAAACCATCACGCTGGCTGCCGTCGTCGTTACTGGGATGGTCTTCTTGACGTATAACTTGAGTCGTAAGCTTGGGGTCGACCGAGAACTAGCTATTCTAACCGCTACGGGTACGAGCATCTGTGGTGCCGCCGCCGTCATGGGCGTCTCTCCACAGATTAAAGTCCCTGCCGATCAAGCTGAACGACAACGGGAAAACGAAGTCTTGGCCGTCGCTATCGTGGCGATCTTAGGAACTGTCTTTACCCTAATTGAAATCGGGTTGAAACCTCTATTGCACCTGACTGCCGTTCAATTCGGCGTCATGACGGGGGGCTCACTGCATGAAATTGCCCACGCCGTTGCCGCAGGTAGTGCTGGGGGCCCTGTGAGTCTGGACACCGCGATTATTACCAAGTTGTCACGAGTACTCTTATTGGCCCCAGCTGCCTTGATCATTGGCTGGTGGTACCAAAGACAAACCGCCACCACAACCACAAACGATGGGCCAACTAAGTTACCAATTCCCTGGTTTATGGCCGGTTTCCTATTAACCAGTATCATTGGCACCTGGGTCCCCTTAGGAGCCACCACGCTGGCTGGTCTGGTTAAACTTGCCTACATCTTCTTGGGGATGGCAATGGCCGCTCTTGGTATGAGCGTGAATTTCCGCGTTATCTTCCAACGGGGGGGCAACGCCTTTCTAGCCGCAACCTTATCGTCCGTGGTCTTACTAGCTGGGGTCACCATTGCCAGCAAGCTATTCTTTTAAATCGTGATTCATACAAAAACCAGTATCCAGCCGGTTCATGGCCGTGATACTGGTTTTTTACGTCTATAGCCAACGCAATAGTTGGTGAATCGTCCCGTTGTCCCACAAAATATACCCGCCAAGCAGAATATAAACCACGACGGTCAGATGACGCCCCCACTTCTCTAACACACCAGCAATCACCGGTAATGTTGCCAGTCGAAATCCCAGTTCCCAAAACACAACGACCATGCCAGCAAACGTAATTAAAATTAATGGAATCTGACTGGCCGCAACAGTGGTAAATAAGGGCACATAGATTCCGATATTGTCGGCACCACACGTAGCAACGGTAATCAGCACGACACTCGCAATCAATCCCCGGGGCTGACTGACCCGGCGTTCAACCGCGGCCACATCATCGTCATCGCCTTGAAGTCCCAGCTTGATGCCTAAATAGATGGGAATTAGGCCTAATAATCCAAGAACCCAAGGGGTTGGTACAAAACCTAAGAAGAAGGCCAAGGCCAGAGAACTCCCAACCAGAATCAACGTACCGATAAAGTCACCAATTAACACGAGCCAACGATCTTGAGGCTTTACGCGACTGAAAATTATCATTAGAATAACAAGGTAATCTAATCCGGTTGAGATGTAATCCGTCACTCCGGTTAAAATTGGTCGTAGCATGTTTGGTCATCTCCAATATGTTATTTTCAACATATGTTATCATATTCATATGAAAGGAGCAACCTATTTAAATGTCGTCTACTGAAGAACCCGTCACTACCATTCAAGCGCCCAAATTGGCTGCAGCACAAGCTATTTTCAAACTTCTAAGTAATCCCACGCGACTGCAAATTCTTTATCTATTGGAACAGCGGTCACTCAACGTGGGGGAATTGGGTCAGCTCTTACAGGTCGAACAATCGGTTGTATCTCACCAACTGGCCCTCCTGAAGAAAGAACAACTGGTCACCGCCCAACGTATTGGTAAACAAAATTTCTATGAGCTTGATGACCCCCATATCTTAGATATTGTTAACGAAACCCTTGCCCACGTGGATCATGTTTTGCGAGGGAAAAAGCATGGTGAATAATAAAAAGGGCAACCACGTAATGTGATTGCCCTTTTTATTCTACTGACTACATCTCCATCCCCATCTTCTCATAGGAACTCATCCCCGCCAAATGTAAATCTTTGACGGCGATACCGCGTTCTTCAGCCACGGCCTTCATCAGCGTTTCCATATCCATTAATTTATAGGTTTGTGGGTGTTGCGGATCAAAGACCTCAATTTGGGCCATCATGCCGCCATCTTCGTGTTCGATGATGTGACAGTGATACATGTAGACCCCTGTGTGGTCAAACCAAACCTTTAACCGCACGGTCTCCCCAGGGTTAACACCGACTGTATCCTTAAAGCCGTGTTCATTCGGATACGGGGCGTGCCCGTTACGGGAGACTACTAAGAACTGCGTACCATGCATATGGAACGGATGCACCATGCCGCCGTCCATATCATTCGTATTGGTAACATCCCACAGTTCAACATTACCGACCTGCTGCTTGGCATCGATCCGTTGCATGCCAAACTTTTTGCCGTCCATCATGACCGTCTCATCCATGCCAGACATCACCACTTTACGAATCGGCATATCCGGTGTCACGTCTGGATTTGGCATCTCAACCAAATGTTCTGGGAGCACAGCCGTATCTGGCGTAAATTCATGAACTCGGAAACGAACCAACGGCACGTCGTCACTATACAGCGTGACGGTCTCTCCCGGCGCCACGTCGCCAAAATCAACAATAATTTCAGCACGTTCAGCACAGGTCAACATCAGGTGTGTAAAGGCCACCGGTTCTGGCAGTAAGCCACCATCCGAAGCAACTTGGGTAAACGGCAGATCATGACTAAAATGCAACCGCCATTCCCGCCGATTAGCGCCATCTAATAACCGTAAGCGCAGCCGTTGGGTTGTCACGTCAAAGTACGGGTTAACTGTCCCATTAATCAGTGGTGTCGGTCCCTGAACACCGTCGGGATCATAATCCGCTTCATAGTCCCACTGATTATCTTCATGGAACCGCCGATCCTGTAAAATCAGTGGAACGTCGTCAACGCCATAAGTATGTGGCAATGGCAACTGTGCCTCGTGATCATCGGTCACCAAGGCTAAGGCCGCAAGCCCCTTCCAGACCTGTTCCGCCGTTGATGGACACGGGTGCGCGTGTAACCATAAGGTCGCCGCCGGTTGGTCCACTTTAAAATCAATGTGCCGCGTCTGTCCCGGATAGACCGGTGCATGACAGCCACCGTCCGTATATGGCCCGGGGACATTTAAACCGTGCCAGTGAAATGTCGTCAGTTCTGGTAAGCTATTCTTCAAATCAATATGCATCGTTTTACCCTGCGCAAAAACCAATGTTTGTCCCAGTAGACTGGTGTTATAGCCCCACGTCTTGGTCTTCTTACCGGGTAACAGTTGGGTTTCACCAGCTTGGGCCTCGACCGTATAGTAGGTATCCGTCGCAGTTTCTTTATCTGGCTTCAATAACGGCGGAATCCGTAAGGCCTGTTGTGGTGTCTTCGGTTCTGCCAGCGGCACATACCCACCATCATGGGTGTTATAGGCCGCTTCATCAAAAAAATAATCGGTATTGAGTGATTTTGTCATTTTTCTGGCTCCCCTACGATCAGATTTCTTGTTACCCTTTCATCATACTCCCCGAACCGGCAATTACTCAATCTGTTCGTTCTCTTTCTCGTAAATTTATGGTAAGTTAAGAGTATCTAATGGCAAAGGGGCTCGCTCATGACAAATCGATATAAATACTGGCTGATTGGTCTGGGCATCGTGGGATTGGTTGCCTTGCTAAGTTGGTTGTGGATTGACTACCGCACAACTGGTACCACGATTCTAGCAACCCACTTCAATCGGGATCGCGCCGTTTTGATTAATCAGTTGCGCCATCAAGGACGACATAACGCCATTATCCTCGTTGCGGCTATTGCCATTGGTTCAGCCATTCCTGGGGTGCCAATTTCAGCAATTGCTATCTTATCTGGTATCTTCTTTGGTCGCTGGCCCGGGTTCGTGATTAACCTAACTGGTATTACACTGGGCAACCTGCTGGCCATTTACCTCATGAGCCAGTTTCCTAAGCGCTCGAAACCCAGTCGCTTTCAATACCTCACTGACAAGTTAAAGACTATGCGCCATCCGCGATTAGGACTAAGCATTGGCTATGCCATTCCGATGTTACCGACCGTACTGGTCAACTACACGGCGCTAGAATTACGACCCTCGTTTACTACCACCCTCAGCTGTATTGTAATGGGGTCTCTGCCTGTATCGTTTCTCTACGCTTTTGGTGGCGATGAACTGTTATCTGGTAACATTAAGACCGTTATCTTAGCCGTGGTCTTAGTCCTCTTATTAGTGGGATTGTATGAAATTATTCGCCGCGATCAACGGCGTAAAGCACAGGCTGACTAGTGGCCCTGACGTCAAAAGGTACGGATACTTGCCGGACAAATCCAGCAGTACCCGTACCTTTTATTAGTTCTCTAACGAAGACCGATCTGATCGGGCCCGTAACGCGTATAGGATCGTCACAGTGTCGACCACTTCTTGGAAGACCGCGCCAATAATGGCCGGAATAATCCCAGTCGTGGCAATCAGCATTAAGCCGGTACAAATAAAAATCCCAATCAATACGGACTGCCGGGCAACCCGCATGGTGTCTTGCGCAATGACCCGCGCCGTACTGACTCGCGTAAGGTCATCCTTGAGCACCACGGCATCAGCTGATTCACTGGCAGCCGTTGCCCCATGGGCCCCCATTGCGATCCCAACGTCAGCGGTTGCCAAAGATGGTGCATCATTAATCCCGTCACCGACCATCGCTACCGGCCGTTGGTTCGCAGCTAGCTGATCCAATACCGCGATCTTACCGGCGGGCAAACATTCCGCGTGAACTTGGTCTAACCCCACCTCTTGGGCAATTTGTTCTGCAATTGGCTGGCGATCCCCAGAAATCATCATCAAGTGCGCGACTCCCGCTTGGCGTAGTCGCGTCATCGTTGTAGCTGCTTCTGGTCGTACGCGATCATTAAAGCTGACGTATCCCTGATAGACGTCATCGACCGCCACATAAACAGCCGTTTGATCCGGTTTGGTGATCGACTCTGACGTGACAAATGCCGCTTTACCCGCACGGACCTGCTGGCCGTTGATAGTCGCCACTACCCCTTGCGCCGTCGTTTCCGTCACATTGGTTGCCGTTAACAATGGCAAACGATTAGCAGCAACTAACGACTGGGCCAAAACGTGGCTAGAATGCTGTTCCGCGCTGGCTGCCAGTTGTAATAGCCGATCGGCCGACTGTGACCCTTGCGGTACCACCTGATCCACCACTAATTTTCCCTGCGTAATCGTTCCCGTTTTATCAAAGGCCACTGTCTTGACCTGTGCCAATTTCTCTAGTGTCGTCCCAGTTTTGACAATGATTCCGTTGCGACTAGCCCGACTCATCCCCGAGATTAACGCAATCGGAGCCGCGAGAATTAACGGACACGGTGATGCTACGACTAAAACCTCAGCAAACCGGACTGGCGTCTGTGAAATTGCCCAGGCAATCCCCGCAATGATGTAAGCCAGAATCGTAAACGGTACAGCGTAGCGATCCGCCATTCGTACAAACTTCGCAGGTTGCGCTTCTGCTTGCTTTACCAAGCGAACGATATTTTGATACTGACTATTCTCAGCAGTCTGCTCCGCACGAAGATACACCGCCGCTTCACCATTGATACTCCCAGACATGACCATATCGCCAATTGCTTTTTCAATGGGCCGTGCTTCACCCGTCAGTGACGCCTCATTAACTGTCGTCGGCCCCGTAATCAACGTCCCATCAACAGGCATGACCTCGCCGGGCTTGACCAGCAGTCGGGCGCCCACCGTAACTGTATTGACCGCAACATCCGTAACCGTCTCACCCTCAACCACGTGGGCCGTCTGCGGCGATTGGTCAAGTAGCGTTTGTAGCTCACTATTGGCTCGCCGCGCCGCAAAGTCTTCCAGTGCATCGCCCCCCGTCAACATGAGTAAGACAATTAACGCCGCCCAATACTCACCCACGGCTAAAGTCGCCACAACAGCGGTAATCGCCAATAGATCCACACCGAATTTGCCGGAGCGTAAGGTCTTCACCATGTCTACAAACATAAGCAGGGCTAAACAAATGCCAAGGGCACTGACTAATAATTGTGCTAGCCCTGCTTGGTGTGCCAAAAACTGCAGGCCTAAAGCGATCACACCTAGACTCACCACAAACCAAAATCGTTTGTATTCCTGTAATTTTCCCATCACGGTACCCCCAAAATAATACTTTTAAGTCACTTCATTATAACAATTATTGTGATCTTTAACACATGACGGTTTCAGTCATCATGAATAAAAAGCGACTGATCCGCAACGGACCAATCGCTTTTTAAAACTATCATTAATGACGACGTAAGACCCGAACACTTCCTACAGCCAGTAGCAATCCCAAACCACTTAATGTGGCCCAAGCCACCGGTGCCTCATCAGTCTGCGGTAATTTCCGGTTATGATTAACCGTTCGACCAGCCGATTGTGTGGCGGTTGCTTTTGCGGTTGTCTTTGGCTTGGCCGTTGTCTGCTTAGCCTTAGCTGCTGTCTGTTTGGCTTTAGCCGCTTGTTTCTTTGCGGCCGCTGCTTCGGCCTCTTTAGCAGCCTCTTCTTTATCCTCAGCCTCTTCACGAGCGGCTTCTTCGGCATCAGTCTCGGTACCGTTGTCGGTATCAATCGTTCCAGTATCCTTGTCTTCAGGTTCTTCCGTGTTTTCGTTGACATCGCCACTACCAGAACCACTATTGCCCTTTGAAGAAGAAACCTTCCCATTAGCCTGTTCAGACTGCTTCGTGCCGGAGGTGCCACCACCCCAAGTCATTTCGGCGTTGTTACGGAACTTGTAGCCCGAATCAATCAATGATGGGTCGGTGATCTTGGTATAGTAATCAATCGCAACCATTTGATCTAAATCATCGTTAAAAGTCAAATCAAATCCTTGATCGTGATAGGTCACCTGATAATCATCAGCCGTCATTGCTGGCTTTTCACGCTTGTAGCCAGTTGCGCTGGTCCAATAAGCCTTGCTGACTGTGACCCCGTGAATCATTTCTTGATGATCCCCGATTGTGTCACTGATCTCAACATTCTTTAAATGTAAATTTTTCCGATTCACTAAAATGGTCCACTTGATGGTGCCATCGTCTTGAATCGTTCCACTCTTAGACAGATTGGCTTCGTTAGCAACCATATTAATGGTTGAAGTGCTACTGCCGTTATTTTCTAGTGGGAAGACCACATCTTTCTCGCCCGTATCGTCGTACCGATACTTGGTTGCCAAATTCAGGGTTAACTTTGCATTGGTTTTCCCTTCGAATGCATCGTTCATGGTGATTACCACACCGGTATCTGAGACAACGGCTTTACCAATCACCTCACCGGACTCATCCGTTACATCGAATGTATCACCAGGTGTTTTCCCTCGTAAATTCTCAGGAAAATCTAACGTAATCGTGTCGCCATTATGTAAAGGTGTCGTGCCAAAATCCAAATGATATTGGATATCAATTGTATCAGCGTGCTTGAAATCTGGCCCGTTAGTGACCTTAGCCGCTGTCGTGAAGTTCGCGCCATCATAATTAGTGGCGGCGTGGGCTGGTACTGCCCACTGGCTAATAATCAGAATGCCCAGCAAACCAATTAAGCCGATTAGTATTCGCCAACCTTGATGAATCTTTTCCAAATAAATCCCCTCCCAGAACTTTGCATACTATCAGTATACGCGTGCCACCTATCACCTGACAATAGACAGAGACCATTTTTATTCACTGTTTGAATAATTCATTTTTTAAACAAGACCGCTAGCCATGGGATGTATAAAAAAAAGCATGCGCCATTTGGCCCATGCCGACAAACTGGAAACTAGCAAATGCGTGTCCCTAAAGTTTGCATTTCTTTCTTCAAGTCTAATTTTGATTTCTCTTCAGCTGAGTACGTAATCAGTCCGACTGCGCTGTCCAAAATGCCTGTATCATCACGTAATGCCAATTGATTGAAAACCCGATCTAGCGTCAACCCATTGTTTAAATAAAGTTCCGTATCAGCGTTGGTCCACAACTGGATGCCCGCATCGTTCTCTACCGGAATGGCATAAGCCGGATCTTTTTCCGTCAGCGCGACAAATTGAAACTTGTCACCAATCGCACAGCTCCCACCGAGGGTCGAATAACGGTTAGACCCATCATCTAGCGTGAGTAACAATACAGTGTCTGGTTGAACATGGTTACGCAAAAAATCCTTAGCTGCTGCTGTCATTGTGATTTTCATCATCAAATCCCTCTTTCCGAAGATTATGCCCACTCAATTGTGCACAATTAGTTATACCGCAGTTAGCTCTATTTGTAAATCAACTTGCTTACCCCAAAAAGTGGTCACCCCATCAGACTCATAGGGGGACCACTCATTTGCTAAGCATCATGGTAACTTCGTGTTACCAGAGCAATCAATTCAGTTTCAGACAGATTTAACTTCTTGGCTTCAGCCGTAAACCGGTTGACATAACGTTCATAGAACTGCGCCCGCCGTTTCTGACGAATCGTTTCAGCTGCTGTGGCGGTGACAAACATGCCCACACCGCGCCGCTTTTCAATGATCTGGGCCGCCACTAACCGATTCATGCCTTTAAGCGCCGTCGCCGGGTTGATATGAAATTCTTTCGACATCTCTGTCGTAGACGGAACCTGTTCGCCAGCCCGGTAGATACCGGTAAAGATGGCCTCTTCTAATTGTTCGGCTACCTGCAGGTAAATGGGTTCCGGGCTATCAAAATTAAATTTCATGGCTTATCCCACATTCTTTTTTAAACTCATTTTATCGACTAATCTACTTGCTTTGGTAATACAATTCGCCAATACAGTGCCAACGTTACGACATAATAGATTGCGTACAGTCCAATGAAAATTAAGAACGTGCTCCCAATCCCCAGATATGGACTCATCGGTGCTTGCATCAACGGTTTAAACATTTGTAAACCAAACAAAACGTCAACTATACCCATGATACCAGGAATGAGGAATAAAATCCCAATTTCTTTTGCAATACCCGCACGCATCAGTCCTTGGCGAACACCAACCTTGTACAGCATCCGGTAACGACGTTGGTCGCCTGGGGCGCCAGAAAGGATCTTGAACATCAAACAAGATGCCAGCATAGCTAGAAAGGCAATCCCCAAGAAATACCCCATGAACTCAAGTCCACCAAAGAAGGCATTCATCATGGTAAAACTTTGATAACTACCGACCGTCATATTTGTCGGTAGCGGATAACGGTCAAGCTCACTTTGATTTAACTGTTTTAAGACTCGTTGATCCTGTTGCATGTTTTTTACACGTAAGGTCGTCACTGTCATGGTCTTGCCGGCTTGACGACTAAATTGCTGAGCTTTCAGAATCTTCGGTGTGTAGAACGTATAGGCTCCGCGGATAGCCAAGTTCTGGAAGTCCATGCCAGCCAATCCCTTCTTTTGAAAGGCTGACAAACTTTCTGTATAGTACTGGTTTTTACCTAAGCTCTTTCCCGTCGTACGCAATTGTTCAAACGGTTGTTGGCGCAGTTCAGTCGCATTGTAATAAACTACTTTGCCTTGCCGTTTTTGCGTATAGGTTGCTTGATGGCTAACGTGCAGTTGATTAATCAACTTTTGCTGCTTGGGGGTCACGTTGTGGACCGCCAGGGTATAAGCATCAAAACTCCCCGCCATTTGTGGCAATTGCCGATGGTATCCCGAACCAACGGTAATGGCCCCCAAGGCCATCGCAAACAGTAATGAAACAATGGTTAACATTCGCGTGTAGTTATACACCCGGAAGTTTAGTTGGCCCAATAAGAACCCGTTCAGATGCTTTTTTGCCCAACTGGTGTGCCGTAACGCCCGAATAACCACTAGTAAGGTTGCCCGGAATAATAAATAGGTGCCACAGGTGATGGTCATTAGCGCAATTGGAATAGCCATGACTTGTAGCAATTTGATCGCGGCTAAGGCCCAATAACCAATCGCTAACAAAACAATGCCCAGCAATGCCTGACCGATTTGTTTCCCTGGATTGACCTTAGGCTGGTCGGCCTGGTCATCACTGTGAAGTAATTTTAAAACCGTGGAACGGGTTAAATGCAGTAAGTTAAAGAGCGATGCCAAGACGAATAACCCTACGTAAAGGACTGCGGTCGCAATAATTGCTGGTACATAAACTGCTTGTAAGTGGGCCAAGTGAAGGCCTAATAGATTCAATAAGAAGCCCACTAGGAACTTACTCATCGCTAACCCTAAACCAATCCCGATGGCGGTCGCGATCGTCCCCAAAATCAAGGTTTCCAAAAAGACCAGTTGGCCAATTCGGCGCCGCTTAGCACCCAGCATCATGAAAACACCATAGTCATGCTGCCGCATACTCAATAAAAAGCTGTTCGCATACATAATGTAGACCAGACTAATCAAGATTAATAACACGGCCCCAAAGCCAAAGATAATAACAGCTTGTGACACCACCGCATTGGCCGAAATGAAAGCCTTGTTGGTTGCCAAGTTGGCAAACATATAGAAGATGGCCGCTGACATGGTTAACCCCGCCAATAAGACCAGATAATCTCGCCGCCGATTTTTAATCCCAGCAAGTGCTAATTTTGCTAACATGTTGCGCCCCCCTACTCGTTGAACGTTCCGAGCTCATTTAAAATTTGTTGGTAAAATGCTCGCCGATCTTGTTCCCCACGCCGTAACTCTGAACCAATCTGACCGTCTTTAATGAATAAGATCCGTTGACAGAAGCTTGCTGAGAAGGGATCATGCGTCACTAATAGGACGGACATTTTCTGTTGTTCATTGATGGTCGTCATCAAGTCCAAAAGTTCCCGGGCACTGGTTGAGTCTAAAGCACCGGTTGGCTCATCACCCATCAAAATTGCGGGGTGATGAACAATGGCCCGAGCCGCCGCTACCCGTTGTTTTTGCCCACCAGAAAGTTCAGCCGGATATTTCGTTAACAAATCGGAAATCGACAAAGTGGCTGCGACCTCGTGAATAGCTTGATCCATCACTTTCGACGATGTTCCTTTTAATGCTAACGGCAAGCCAATATTTTCTTCCGCCGTTAAACTTTCTAGTAGATTAAAGTCTTGGAAGATGAAGCCGACTTCTTCGGCCCGGAAATCCGCCAACTGGTTGCCACGCATTTTGGTCACATCATGACCATTAACCACGACGTCACCTTTAGTCGGCGTATCCAGTGTGGATAGCATGTTCAGCAAGGTGGTCTTCCCCGAACCAGATGCGCCCATGATGCCGACGAACTCCCCGGCGTCCACCGTAAAATTAAGGCCCTTTAAGGCTGTATACTGACGTTCATTAGGTTTGCCATACGTTTTCTCTAAATCGCTGACACTGACGACTGCTTTCGTTGTCATGTTAAAATCCCCCACTCGTTTGTTGGTTAGTTACTTGTGTAATTAACTATAACGGTTGCTGGCAAAAAGTCAACCTTTTTCCCCAAAAGTCATCTAGCGCGAAAAAATTAGCCGGACGGTGTACACTTAAGGATGTACGTGACTAATCTGAAAACGAAGGAGTTTTTCTGATGAAACAACGACAACTTGGCAATACTAACTGGCAAGCCTCAGCAGTTGCATTAGGAATCATGCGGATGGGCGTCTTAGAACAAGCAGACGCCGTCAAGGCTTTACAGGCAGCTCACGAGGCCGGGATTAATTATATTGATTCGGCTGACATTTATGTCAATGGTCAATCTGAAAAGACCTTTGGCGCAGCGTTGAAGGCCTCTGGTCTGAAGCGCGATGACTTCTATATTCAATCCAAGGGTGGCATTATCGTTGACCCGCAACGGAGCCATGATGACCTAGTCTTTGGGAAGCGTTATGACTTTTCTAAGCAACATTTGATCGATGCCGTCGATGGTATTTTGGAACGGATGAATATTGATTACCTGGATGCCTTTCTCTTACACCGTCCCGATCCACTGATGGAACCGGCCGAGATTGCCGATGCATTTGACACCTTGCAACGATCTGGCAAGGTTCGGCACTTTGGGGTCTCCAACTTCAACGTGCAACAATACTTAATGCTGCAAGATGTCGTTGATCAAAAGTTAATGTTCAACCAACTCCAATTCAGTGCCGCTCATACGGGTATGATTGATGCCGGACTTCACGTCAACATGACCGACAGCCGTTCTGTTGACCATGACGGGGGAATTCTTGAATTTTCTCGGCGCCACCATGTGACCATTCAAGCGTGGTCACCGTTCCAGTATGGGTTATTTGAAGGTATGTTCATTAATGACCCGAAATACCCTGAACTCAACCAAAAGTTGCAGGAATTGGCTGACAAATATGGTGTTTCTAAAAACGGTATCGCAATTGCCTGGATTCTTCGCCACCCCGCCAACATTCAAGTGTTGCTTGGTACCATGAATCCGACACACATCAAGGATAGTGCGGCCGGTGCTGATGTTACCTTAACCAAGCAGGAATGGTACGATATTTACTTCGCTGCTGGTAATGATTTGCCTTAAACTGGTCTCAAACTTAATGCTGTAAAAGCAAAAAGGACGTCCGATTATGGGCGTCCTTTTCATTTTAAAGATGATTGAATTTGTTGATTAACCGTCGAGCCGGTCGAGCCAGCCGAATCAATCCCATCGTTGCAACAATACTAAGTCCTACCATTAGTGCTCCAAAAAGTGGTGTCCATGCTAAGCCAAATTGACTGGTCACTTGACCGCCAATCGCGGACCCCAATGCGATCCCCACATTGAAGGCTGAAATATTTAATGCGGAAGCCATCGTGATATCTTGTGGCGTCTGTTGTTCGGCCACCTGTACGATGTAGAGTTGTAGTCCCGGAACATTCATAAAGGCAAAGAACCCCATGACTAGCACAGTTAAGAGACCCAGCCACTGACTGTGTAACGTTACCGTTAATACCAACAAGGTCACCATTAAACCAACGAACATCTTCAATAAGGCTGGTAAGGGATGGGCATTAGCCCAGCGACCACCTAGTGTATTTCCTAACGCCACCATCGCCCCGTAAACAACGAGAATCACAACGACCGCCTGAGCTGACCAACCCATCTTCGTTTCTAATAATGGCGACAGATAGGTGTAAGCCACAAAAGTTCCACCATAACCCAACGCCGTCACTAATAAGGCCAATAATAGTTGTGGTGTCTTTAAGACCCGCAAAATCCCTTTAGCTGTTGCACGACTTGGTAACGGTAACTGGCGTGGAATTAAGATGTAGTCGGCAACCAGTCCGATCACGCCAATCACGCTGATAAAGATAAAGGACCACCGCCAACCGCCCAGTTGCCCAATCATAGTCCCCAATGGCACACCCGTTACAGTGGCCACCGTCAGCCCGGTAAACATAACTGCAATCGCCGATGCCCGTTTAGCCGGGGCCACAACATCCGCAGCAATGACGGACGCCACCGTCATGAAAATGCCATGAGCTAAAGCCGCAACCACGCGACCAGCTAATAGGATACTAAATGTCGGTGCCAAAGCGGCCAGTAAATTACCAGCAATAAACAATCCCATAATCATCAACATTAAGGTGTGCCGATTCATTTGACCGGTTAGTAACGTCATCAGCGGCGCACCAATCATAATGCCCAAGGCATAGACAGAAACCGTTAAGCCGGCTTGTGCCAAGCTCACATGGAAACTTTGAATGAGCATGGGAATTAATCCCACACTAATAAACTCCGTTGATCCAATTGCAAATGCACTTACAGCAAGTGCCAATAAAGTTAACGTTGGTGAAATCTTTTTTGTCATAGGAACCTCCTCTAGATACCAGTTGTCTGTTGTATGAGTTATGATTATACTGGTTAAGATATCCAGAACAAGAACCCACTTTAAAGTGCGATACCCACCAAAAGGTAATAATTAATTAGGAGGCGCTTTGATGAGCACAAAAACCTATCATATTGGTGTTGAAGCAACGATGGAAATTATTGGCGGTAAATGGAAATCCATTATTTTATGCCACCTACGTCATCAAACCATGCGAACTGGTGAACTGGCGCGGGCCATCCCCCAAATTTCACAAAAAATGTTAACGCAACAACTACGGGAGTTGGAAGCCGCCAATATTGTCGAACGTCACGTTTATAAGCAAGTACCACCTAAAGTCGACTATACCTTAACCGACTACGGCCAGAGTCTGTCCGGTATCCTGCACGAACTCTGTGTTTGGGGCGAGCAAAACATCGATCGCCGGCAAGCACAAGGAGAGGCCATTACCTTGCTGAGCCGCGATGACGTCTAAATTCAACAAGATTTCTCGATAAATCTTATTCATCACACCTGCCAGATTATCCCGTCTAGCAGGTGTTTTTGTGTGCCAATTATGCGATAACATGACTCAGATCAAAAAAGAAACCCTAAGAATCGTTTATCGGTTATTATCATTGTCGACAATTGGCGTAAAAATGGCTGGTAACCCATCCATAAGCGGGTATAATAAACCTTGAAATTATTATTTGTTAATCTAATTTACTTATCGGAGAAGGAAAAAACATGCCTATATATCTTAATATCGTCCCACAGGCACAGTTGGACTGGGCGCAACTCACTACGCTCATCGGGGAAACCAACAGCCAACACGTTACGGACGTTTCTTTAAGCCTGCAGTTACCTAAGGGCCAAACACTGACCCAGGCACAACAACGACAAGCGGCCGCATGGTCATTAACCATCGGTCGCCCAACTATCACACCAAGCGAACAAACCTATTTAATTAATCTACGGGAAACAGATCGATTATTGCCGGGTGCCCTTAAACAGTGGCAACAGGTAATCCAACAACATCCCAATCGCTTGATCAGCTTAGCCACTTTTGACAGCGGTCAACCGCTAGCCCCACAAGTCCAAGATTACCTTGAACAGCACGCTGATAGTCGACTCCATCTCACCTTACAGCAGCTAGCTGACTCTAAATTAACGACCGCTAACGCCCAACAGCTAACACTTTGGGGTCTTCAAAATTACAGTGTTCAGACAAATCTGCAAAGTTTGAAGTACCTCGATCAACGATTACGACCAACCGGGTTATTACTACCCAGTATGCAATTATCCCCTAACTTACCATTAGCATCGCTGCAACAAACTTTACCAATTCTACAATCAGCAACTGAAGTCATCCGACTACACGTTCCCACCATCGCAAGACAGTCATGGGCGGTTACAACGCCCCTAACGTGGCTCACTAACCTGCAGGCAATTGATTTGGACCATCTAGCCTTGGGCTGGGGTCCCCTTATCGCTCAGTACCAACAACATCAGCTTAATCAAATCCTGAATATTGCTGGTCGCCATCAGTTATCAAGACCTGTGCATCTTCAGTTACTGACGCAAATCAAACAAACTCAGACGCCCCCGATCCATCGGTGGTCACGCTTAGGTTTGCTGCGGATGCTGTCACCTCGAGTGGCTCATCAGTTATTCTACTAGGGGGATCTCATGAAATTTAGTTTGATTACACCGTACTTACCCAGCGAATATGACCAATTATTGGCATTAAAAACCAACTTAGCGGCCCAAACGACCACTGATTTTGAATGGTTGATTGCGGGTTCCTTACCGATTGACTTGGACCAGACGGAATGGCAAGCGCCATTCACCATTCGTCAGGTACACCCCAAAGCTTCAACCGTTGGCGCCGCCCGCAACGCCGCCATGACTGTTGCTCAGGGCGACTGGTTGGTCTTTGTTGATAGTGATGATTACCTGCTTCCAACGGCGTTAGCAACGGTTACTGCGCTGGAAGGCCTAAAATCCACAACCTTTATCGACTTAAATCAATACCCGACCTATGAACCACACGTTTCTTTTGTCAACAGTCTCACGCAGACCTCGGCAACTGATACACTACCCAAGTGGGGTGGTCCTAAACGCCTGCGTCTGCGGAATCGATCACTTAATTTACCCGCTGACTTGCTGACGGAGCTACCGACTACCACACCAGCTTCTTCCGCGGTTCAGAACTGGCTCACCCACAAGTATTTGTTATTCACTGGCGAAGATCGATTTGAACAATTTGGTCGTCAGGCTAAAATAACGGGCAAGATACTCAATCGCCAACTGGTCGAGCAACATCATTGGCAATTTGATGAGGCCAACGCCCTCTACCCTGATTACCACTTCCTAACGCAGGCAATGCTGGCAACGCCGACCTATCTGCGACTAGCCGATCCCCTATATGTACGTGTTAAACACAATGATCCCATCAATCAACCGTCCATTCACCAATTAGAGGACCCCCATCGCTGGCACCACCGGCTTGCTGCTTGGCAGTTGGCTCTGGTGGACTTACCGGTCGGTCCGTTACATGTGGCCTTCAGTCGATTCACTTTGGATCGGTTACACCGCTATCTCTATCAAGCGTTAGCGACCAGCTCCGAAACTACCGTTGCTGATAGTCCTGCGTTAATGGACCAGTTGCACGACTATTTACAGCTCGTTGATCCTGATACCTTACGCGAGTTACCCCACAATAGCCGTCAAATCTTACGCGCGATTCGTCGCCAACCACGCGTTCTTCAATTTCAGATCAACGTATTGGTTCGCTTACGACAGTTGAATCGTGTGATCCGTCACCGGGGGCGAGGTATTACCCGCTTGGCCTACAACTGGTGGTTCACCAAGTTGCCCATTAAACCCCGAACCATTTTGTATGAGTCTTTTCTCGGTCGCAACTTTTCTGATAGTCCTAAAGCCATTTATAACTACCTTGAAAAGAACTATCCCGGTCGCTTCCACCACGTTTGGGTGATGAACCCAGGGGTCAGTGAAACGCCGGCCGGTCGGCCCAATACCAAGGTCGTCAAGCGCTTTGGTTGGCGTTACATGTATTACTTAGCTACCGCCAAATTTCAAGTCATTAACATGCGCCAACCGAAGTGGTTCATCAAACGACCGGGCACTAAATTTCTAGCGACTTGGCATGGCACACCGTTGAAACACTTGGTGTTTGACATGGATAACGTTGCCAGTGCCAACCCGCTGTACAAATCGATTTTTTACCAACAATCGCGTCAGTGGGACTATCTCGTTACGGCTAACCAATTCTCCGTCGACGTTTTTGAACATGCCTTCATGTACCCCACCGATCAAATGTTACCATCGGGGTATCCGCGCAATGATATTTTGAGTGCGCCAGATAAGGACGAGCAGGCCCAACAAATCAAACGTAAGTTGGGGATTCCCCTCGACAAAAAAATTATTCTCTACGCCCCGACTTGGCGTGATGATGATTACTACGGCGTTGGGGATTACAAATTCACGTTAAAGCTAGATATTGATCGACTAAAACGAGAACTCGGTGACGAGTATGTCTTAGTTCTCCGCACGCATTACTTTATCACTGAACACTTAGACACAACCGGCTTTGGTGATTTTGTCTACAACGAATCTAGTTACGATGATATTAGCGAATTATACTTAATTGCCGATGTCTTAATTACTGATTACTCCAGTGTCTTTTTCGACTACGCCATTTTAAAACGGCCCATTCTGTACTTTGTTTATGACTACGAAAAGTATGGAAGTGTCCTCCGGGGATTTTACCTCAACATGGAGACTGATCTGCCGGGGCCCCTACTCAAGACTAACGACGACGTTTTGGCCGCCCTACATGATTTACCAGCCGTTACGCAACAATACGCTGCGGCCTACCAACGATTTAGCCAACGCTTTAACGCTTGGGAAGATGGTCATGCCAGTCAGCGCGTCGTTGATACTTTCTTCGCTGATGAACTTCATCATTAATTGCCACCAAAAAAGGTCCCGACAATCGTCGCGACCTTTTTAGTGTGTGCTACTTTTTTCTCGTTCACGCGTCCAAATATCCGTAATTAGACTTGCTAACGTTATCTGCTGCATCTGCCGCTCCGCTGCCTGTTGCACCTCACTATAGGCCGTCTCCAAAGTGGCTTGAATATTGCCACCAACAATGCATTTTGGATTGGTCTCCTCATCAACGTGTAGCAGATCCCCCGGATTTTCCACCGCTCGATAAATATCCAGCAACGTTATCAAGGCAGGATCACGTGCCAGTTTTGGTGCCGCTGCACCTTGCGTCGTGGCTAACAGGTTAGCCCGTCGCAAAGCGCCCATCAATCGACGAACCAGCGCCGGATTAGACGTAACACTCGCCGCAATGGCCGCACTAGATAAATCATGATCCCGGTAAATAACAATATAGGCCAAGATATGAACTGCATCACTAAGCTTATGTGAATAGCGCATCATGAGTCCCCCCTAAATATCTTTACCGAATAATTATACCGATCCCGCCTTACTTCGCAAGTGTCGCGCTTAAAAAGTCTGGTAAGCTCTGCGCTGGACGCCCCATGATCTGCCGAAAGTCCGCGCTAACCGTCGCCAATAACCCTTGCGCACCACCGGCATACATTGACGCTAACATATGACCCTCATTTCCTTCGTTATATAACGCGGCAAACTGGGGCAACGTTACCGGTGCATACCCAATCTTAGCCTCACTAGCAGTACTCAAAACCTCAGCCAAAGCGGGCATCGTATACGAACGTTCCTGAGTCAAGGTGTAAATAGGCTGATGCCATAACGGCGGCGTCACCGCTAATTGCGCGAATGCCGCTGCGCTTTCCGCCAGACTAATAAAGCTTAGTGACGCATCGCCCATCGGATAGATAACATTACCACGCGCAATCAGTTCTGGTAGATAAGGGACTAGCGGATCAGCATACAGCGCGTTACGGACGACTGTATAGTCCAACGTACTGGCTGCTAAGCGACGGGGAACATAGCCATAAAACGCCGATAGATCAAACGGATTATTCACTTGATCGGCAATAAAGCCCATCACCAGTAAGTGTTTGACCTGCGCCTGTTCTGCCGCCGTCACAACATTTTCAAATTCACTCACGCGACTAAAACTATCATGACTCTTGCTGGGCACATAAATCGCCACATCAGCCTGACGCAAACTGGCTACCAAACTGGTCACATCTTGGTAATCCAATGGTAGAACCGTCATCCCCCGCTGAACAAATTCAGTGGCTTTACTGGGCGTATGCACCCCCAGCGTCATTTCTTCAGGTGCTACTCGCTGCGCTAACTGGCGGGTAATTTGACGGCCAAGATGACCAGTCGCCCCGGTAATAACATATTTCATCGTTCATCGCTCCTTTTTGTTACTTTTATTGTTACATGAAAGCCGATTGACGTCAACGATGATGACCTCTGGTCTATCAAGCGCTTTCTTTAGTAAATAAGACTATAATAAACTTAAGCAATTAGATGCTAAATCAATAACCGATAGGAGTGAGTTGAATGGTTCAACAATTAGTCGATAAAGTGGCAATTATTACGGGGGCTGGCTCTGGTATGGGGCGATCAATGGCCGAATTATTTGCCAAAGAAGGCGCCAAGATCGTTGCCGCTGACATTAATCAGGACCGCTTAAATGAGGTTGTAACGGCCATCACCACAGCTGGTGGTCAGGCAATTGCCAGTGTAACCAATGTGACCAAAGAGGCTGACGTGGTCGCTATGGTTCAAAGCGCGGTTGACCATTTCGGTCGTCTCGATATTTTGGTCAATAATGCTGGGATCATGGATAATATGGCTCCAGTTGGCACACTCACTAATGAATTGTGGGATAAGGTCATGACGGTTAATACCACTAGCGTCATGCTGGCAACCCGAGAAGTCCTAAAGATTTTCACTAAGCAAAAGTCTGGCGTCATCTTGAACATTGCTTCTGTCGGTGGTTTAGGTGGCGGGCGGGCCGGCGCAGCTTATACCGCGTCAAAGCACGCCGTCGTTGGCCTTACCAAAAACACCGCCTACATGTATGAAAACATGGGCATCCGAACCAATGCGATTGCTCCCGGTGGCATCAAGACGAACATTGCCGAATCCATGACGGGTGTCGATCAGGAAGGCATGGCCCGTCAAAATGTGGGGATGCCATTATCCCCTGAACCCGGTACGAGTGCCGAAATCGCGCAGACCGCTTTGTTCCTCTGTTCCGATGCAGCTAGTTACGTTAATGGGACCGTCGTCCCCGTTGATGGCGGCTGGACCAGTTATTAATTTTTAAAAATGCTTTGTATATAATGTATCTAGTACTAAAATGTGGGCCAAGGGGCGCTAAGCCCTTTTTGGCCCATTCGTTATCTGACACCCAAATCCACACCGCCATCAACATGAAGCACCTGGCCCGTTACGAAATCATTGCTCATTAAGTACAGATAGGCCGAAGCAACCTCGTCTTTAGTGGCGACTCGCTGTAGGGGCACCCCTTTTGCAAACGCAGCTGATTGTTTCTGAATTGCCTGCGGGGTCAACTGCCGCCACAATCCTGTTGGCGTCCAAGTCGGGGCCACCGCATTGACCCGATAGTGCGGCGCCATTTCCACCGCTAAACCGGCGACTAACGTATTGATCGCCTGGTTACCAATAATGGCTCCAGACGCGTCGGCCGGGTGCCCGCCAGCACCTGATGTTAGGATCAATGAACCACCATCAATAAGATGGGTGGCTGCCATCTTTGACAACTGTAAATTGGCAAAGAATTTATCTTCAATCGCTTGGCGAATAGCCGCGACTGAATTATCCAAGAAGCCACCACCCATTGCCCCACCCAAAAACGATAAGACGTGATTGAATGCCGACTGTTGCTCAAAAAAAGCCGTTAAAGCTGCCTCAGATTGTGCATCTAATGCCGTTCCTTTAATGGCCCCTAAACTTCGTAATTGAGCAATGGTGGTATCGACATGTGCTTGCTGGTGGCCAATAATATGCACTTGGGCACCAGCCTGTAGTGCCTGTCGCGCTACTGCTTTACCAAACCCTGACGTTCCACCGACAATTAATACGCGTTGCTGTTCTAATTTCATTGTCTGCCTCCTGAATCCTATGTTGCCTTTCATCATACAACAAGATCCAACTTTTGGTCGCAGACATTGACGATATTTCCGTTAGTCGTTAAACTAATCAATAAAGTTCTTACAAACAAGGAGACGACACGGTTGCTCATGTGGTTAGGCTTAGTATTAATCGGATTTTTAGTCGGGATTTTAGTCTTGTCAACTGGTGGTGGGGGCGCCGCCATTTATCTGGGCTTATTAACCAGTGTTTTTGGTTTAGCGCCAGCCGTGGCAGCATCCACGTCCTTATTCACGGCCTTTCCATCTCTAGTGGTGGGGGCTTATGGTCATTACCGAACTGGCCAAATCCACTTCAGAGTTGGTAATCAGATGTTACTCACCGCCATTCCCGCAACCATTGTGGGGCGCTGCTTGCGCCATACATTCCCGGTAAGCTTTATACTTGGCTGGTCGCCTTTATCTTAATGGGCTTGGGTCTTCAAATCCTGATTAAGCGATTCCTTAGTCACAATGATCGCCCCGCGCCCCATCAACGGTCACAGGCGGCCATTTATGGGGCACTCAGTGGCATTATGGTTGGTGTCGCTGGACTTAGCGGTGGTGGACCTATTATTGCTGGGTTATTAGTTCTAGGACTTGATATGTTACCAGCAGCGGCTACTTCCGCTTACGTCTTAGTCGGAACCTCCCTAGTCGGACTCCTATTTCACCTGTCCGCTAACAATATTGACTGGTCCGTTGGTCTGAGTCTCATGATTGGGGCTGTCTTAGGGGCGTTGTGTGCCCCACGCTTACTGATGCATATTGATCCACAAAAACTCAATCAATACGTTAAGCCGTTCATGGGGCTGTTGCTCATCGTGATGGGACTGCGCATGATTGTCTAATAACAAAAAAGGAGCCGTGACCTATTCGTCACAGCTCCTTTGATCTTCTTTGCGTTAATCTTGCCGTTTCCGGCGAATAACGGTTGTCCCTAGCAGACCACTAGCTAATGCCAAGCCAAGCACTTGTAACCAGCCTTGATGGGCTTCACCCGTTTGTGGTAAGCCATCGGCCAGTCCCAAGGCTGCCAGAATCTCACCACGGACTGTTTGCAATTCAGCAACTAAAGTTTGGTTTCCTGCCGCCTTAGCTTGAGCAATTGCCGCATCAACCTTATTGAGCAAGGTTTCTTCGGCTGCTGTGTTGCCTTCTTCTTCAAAATCAATCAGATCGTCTTCGTATTCATCAGCCAAATTAGGACGCTCATGTTCATACGTCGTTTCTTCATCAGTTGGTTCTTCAGTTTGCGGCTCCTCAACAGTTGGTTCCTCGGTATTCGGTTCCTCGGTATTTGGCTCTTCAGTATTTGGCTCTTCGGTATTCGGTTCTTCGGTATTCGGCTCCTCAATACTTGGTAACTCAACGCCAATCCCGGGAAGAGTCATAACATCTTCATATTCCGGTTCATCTTCGGCGTCCGTATTGTCTTGCAAGTCCCACCGGTGGGTTTCCGCATTGACAATCACTTTGTCAGCAATGATATTGCCATCCAAGTTTTGATTAGCCACTACTGTCGCAGAAGGCGCGAGGACACTTCCTTGGAACGGTGCGTTAACGTTAATCGTGCCGCCATACTGTTTATCACTAGCGGTACTATCATAAAAGTTCCACAGTAGGTGATTATCACCAAAGTCTTCGGTCTCTTGATTATTTCGTTCCGTTCCATCACTGTAAATGATTTTAATTTGCGACTTGATCGTGTAGTCCGATTGGCCACCCGTATCCACGTTAATAATCACCGTTGTCCCATCAGCATCTGGTGACAATCCGGAAATGGTTAACGGTGTGTCCCCTGCCAAAACATCCGGCGTCACATTAATGACAATTTGATTATTGGCGTTCGGCGTCATGGTGCTGATGTCAATGACCCGTTTATTTAAGTCGTCAAAATCACTATTCGAATAGGTCGCTTCACTCGCTGTATTTGCTAATGACTCATTGAGTGCTTTTAACTTAGCAAACTCAGCATCAAAATCAATGTACGTTTGCCCATTTTGATCTTGATAAACTTCTGAGGCTAGCAAGTGATCAATATAGACGCCATTGACCATCGGCCGGTTAGGATTACTAATATCTACTTCAATGCCGTCCCCGAAGATCACCTTGTTTTCACGGGTATCCCCCCCTGAGACAAATGAACTACCAGCAATATTGGTCAGGTTTTGTATGTAAGAAATATCTTTATCCAATAGTTCTTCAATGATGTTTGTTCCGAAGTTCACGTTGCCAATCAAATTTTGTACCGCAACGTTACCATTTGTGTGGGCGTTCAACTCAGCTTCCCGCGCAAAGATATGAAAGACTGAGGAGACCCCCAGTAAATTATCTAAATCCGGGAAATCATCGTAGACACTCCCACCTGCTTGAATGCCGCTGTCCGCATATGGCGTTAATGCCGTAGTGGTTGCCGGCGTTTGATCGGCCAGTTTTTGTAACAAACTAGCAACGGTTGCCTTAGCCGTCCGGGCCTTGGTAGCAGCAGAACTGAGTGCGTTCGTGTGCCCCAACTGTTGTTTACGCGTTGCACCGGTATGTGTTTTAGCTTTTAAGGTATTTGCCAAAGCTAGACTTAACCGACTCCCCGGAACAACTGCGGTTGTCGTGTGGGTCGTCGCTTTAGCCTTCTTTGCCTTGGCTATTGTCTTAGTCGCTGCGGTTGCCGTCTTTTCGGTTGTTGACTCAGTCGTCTGCGTAGCTGTAGATGTCTGCGTTGTACTGCTACCGTTCTCCTGAGCCACTGACGTACTACTTTGACTAGTGGCACTGACGCTTGACTGACTCACCGCACTACTCGTCGCACTAGTACTACTCTCTGATGACGTCGCTACCTGACTGCTAGTCGTCATACTAGAACTGGTATCATCAGTTACGTCAGCTTGTGCCGTTACCGTTACGCCACCTGCCAAAGCTGCAATGACCGCACAGGCAAATACCCAACGGCGACCGCTTTTATACATCTTAAAATGGGTACGTTTAGTTTCCATATCGTTTAATCCCTACTTTCTTCATAAAAGTTTCCAACCTTATTCTCGCGCTACTCCTCCTAACAATCAACAGGCAATCACCCATTAATTGGTAAACGGCTAGTTATTTTGACGGATATTTCACCACCACAACGGTTCTTGCTAAAAAATAGATGTGTTCATTTGTCACTATTAATTTTTATGGCCTATACTAAGCTTAATTTTTCTAAGAAGGTGACTCGCTTTGACAACTATTTATCCCCTATTACACCAGCTCGCCAAGACACGAGAGCTACCACAACAATTAGAGCATCGGCACCCTACCTTGTACGGTGATCCTCACCAACCACAAGGATTGGTTACGACTTGGACAAACGCCCTTCATCCCCACGCGCTATACTTTGCTGGCTACGTTGACCCAACGAGTTCCAACTTTACGTCTATCAGCCAACAAATTCTCACAGATGTGACGCAGTAAGCATTAAGCGGGCACCATCAATCCCTCATCACCCGTGACTTTGCACCGCAACATCCCTTTAATCTCTGGCTAACTAAGCACGAATTCTATCTTATTCGCACGACCTATCTTCCCCAATTAACACTGACAACAACTGGATTACCGGATGCCCATGCAACCGTCTTAAGTGCGGCGCAAGTCTTAGCAAATCCAAAGCTCTGTCAGCAACTGAGCGCTTGGGCTTATCAGGACTATGCCCAGACACACCTCAATAACCCCGTAATCTCCCAATCACCTGAAGAGTGGCAAGCTCGTATTTTTAGAGATCAAATTCTTGAGGCACCACTGGCCTTAATGGTCAATGAACACCTAGAAGCTTGGCTATTTTCCTTTGCCGACTCCCCCACGTCCGTCGCAATCGCTTGGCCAGGAGAACGGCACAGTGGCCAATTAGACCATCTATTACCAGTCATTTTAAGTTGGCTACAACGGCATTTTCACACACTAACCGGTGAATTTGATACGACTGATCCTTTGGCTATGCACTTACAGTCCCGACTACCCTTTCCACCAACAGCCGCCTATATGACTTACCAGCGGCAATTGCCGATTAGCAACAAGCGCATCTAATTTTTAATCAATCTAACTGGGCAAACACCTAGTATAAGTGGCCCAAGCCTTGTAATGTTACGATTACGCACAAAATAGTAATGCCAATGATTTTGCACCGTAACCATTCTGTAACTCATAACGACTATCTTAGTAACTGTACTTTGATAACACTACTGAGATCACAACAATACATATGAGGGATGGAATTGCAAAATGAAGACACTACAAAAAGTTAGTTTCACCGTGGCATTTGCCGCCGCTTTAGTACCCGCATTGAGTCAAAGCACCACCGCTCATGCCAATAGTACAAATACAATTGTTAGTACCAGTAACATGACTAGTACCGCCTATACACGCAAGAGCGCGACGGGGTGGACCTACAACTTAGGGGGAACGGCCACTAACATGACCTTTGGGAAGAAGACCCACTACTTAAAGAATTATCCCAACACCACGTGGCATGCCACTAAAAAACGTTACATCATCAAAAAGAATGGGATTAAATACCTCTACTACTATGTCACCAACGGCAGAAAGACTGCTGCTGGTTGGATCTGGCACGGGTATTTGCAAAAGAAGAGCTATGCCCACACGGCAACAACAACTTCATCTACAGGGACCGGAACCTATGATTCTATTTTAAAAGCTGCCAAGACACAATTAGGCAAACCTTATGCCTACGGCGGTAACGGACCAAGTGCCTTTGATTGCTCGGGCTTTACCAAATATGTCTTTAATCAAGCTATTGGGCAAACGCTGCCACGAACGGCGCAAGCGCAATACGATAGCTACACCCACGTTAGTGCCGCTAATGCCAAGGCCGGTGACTTAATCTTCTTCGGTACCAGCGCTAGCAATATTACACACTGTGGGATCTACCTGGGTAACCACAAAATGATCGACGCCCAATTAAACGGTGTCATTACCGAAGCCACAAATGTTTCCTGGTGGCATACGGTCGGGTATTCCCGTCCGGCAACATTGAGCTAAATCCACTACAAAAAAGCCGTGCTACTACGTACGGCTTTTTTGTATACGCCTATATTTTCTCACGATTACGGCACTAAAAAACCGTGATCCACTGACCACGGTTAATCCTTAATCTTCTATTATGCTGGTGACACACCTAGACTGTTCTTGCTACCATTCAAAATCTTGAAGAAACTAGCCAATTCTTTTTTCCGGTAAGAAGCCGGCACGAATTCGCGAATCGTTTCAAGGTCGAAACCAGTGGCTAATTTGTTGCGATCAACCACAATCGGATTCTTCAAGATTCCGGGATTCTTTTGCAGCAAATCAACCAATTCATTCATGCCCATGTCTTGCACAGAAGCTGGTAATGCTTTGTAGGCCTTAGAACGGGTCGAAATCAAGTCATCCGTTCCTTCTTCAGTTAAAGATAGCATGTACAGAATTTCATCCCGGGTTAATGGTTGTTTTTTAATATCACGAGCTGTAAATTTGGCATCATGGTTAGCCAACCATTTCATTGCCTTGGTAACAGCCGTCGTTTTTGCGTGAAAGTACATTTTAATCATAAAATCGCCCTCCATTTTAACTCTATTCGATGAGGTACTTGGTATTAGCACTCTTTTCTATGAGTGCTAACTATGGTAAGTATTGTACACCACAATCGGTAACGATGAAACCCATTACCCTCGATTTCGACCGACTTTTTAAAAAAACGCAAGCTTTCTCGTCTTTTTGTGGTCTAACCAACCCTGTAATCCTACTGTAACAAACGAATCCGAACGTTTTTCGCTGTAAATTTGAAGAAAACGTGAAATTATGCGCTTACATACTTTTATTTTACCAGAATTGTCGTTCTTTTTCTGCTTTGTGCATCTAATTTTCTTTTATATTTATCTAAATTGAAAGCCACCGCAACAATTACCAGACAAAAAGACACCGCCAACAGTCTGCTAGCGGTGTCTTTTTCAATTATTCATTATGAATCTAAATCAAACGCCAATGCTCGCGTCCATAACCCATTGTCCATTTGGTAATAGGTCGTTACCTGACCATTGGAATCGGTTCGTTTCGCTCGATGCGTAATCGTTACCCGCCGGTCCGAAATATCGGCGGTCGTTCCCTTAGCCTTGGCTAGTTGCGAATCATTAAATGGTAGGGAGTAGACCGGATAAACTTTCATCAAGTTTAAATCACGATCATATTCTTCAACCGTAATTTTATCAAAGTCTAAAGCGCCCTTTCGAATCCAATACTTCGTTGTGGCATTCTTACTGAAGCGAATCCGGTACCATTGACCAGAATCAGCCGTCGCCCGCATATCAATGTAAACACGTTGACTCTTAATCTTCTTCCAGTCGAATTTCATAATGTTCCAGTTCTTATGACCGCGAATGTGATTATAGAGAGAATAAGTCTTGTAATTACTCTTCAACTGCGCGTGTTGCGTTGCCAAACCACTGACATACTTTTCCGTCTTATTGGTTTGTTTACGCTTCTTGAGCTTTTGTGCATTTTTGTTAACCTTGGTCGTTGTAATCTTTTGCTTTGGCTTAACCGTAGTGGTCGTTGCCTTTTGCTTCTTAACTGAATTGCTGGCAATTTTGATACCATCACCGGTCAAATCAAAGTTACTATTAACAAATGGGACAATTGATCGCTGCGTTGTGGCTTTATTTCCATTAATTGTCACATCAGTCATCGGATTTTGCGCCGTACTGCTGTCCAGGTAAATATATTGTTTAGTCGGATTAACATTTGTAAATGTATTATTCGTGATGTTCAGGTTCGTCATTTGATAGTCTGCTTCAGAATTGTATAAATAAATATAGTTTCCTGAACCTAAAACATGTTGGTTAATGAACTTGTTCCCCGTGATCCACAAGTTAGAAATTCCCTTGAAGTGGATCGTAGCCACACCATTCCCCAACAATGGTTTGGGATCAACAACCGTATTGTTCGTAAAGTGAACATCATGAATGATTCCAGCCGCACCATGCCCATAGATGACGTGCTCACCAATTGGGTTAGGGGCATATGATTGAACTTGACCAGACTTCTTAGAAACTGGTAAGAATTGGTTATTGTCAACCGTAACATCATAACTAGGTAAGTTATCGTACTGGTCGCCCGCGTTCTTGTAGGACATTGCCTTTTTATTCGAGTAATCTACTTGAATGGCTTCCTTATAGTCCTGTGAACCATTAAAGCCCGTGAATACTGAATTGGTAATGTTCACATTGTGGCTACCATCGATATCAATGTAGTGTCCAGTTGGTGATTCAGCATTATCGAACACACACTTATCAAAGTTGACGTTCTGGGCATGGTGAATACTTTGCGTAAAGACACTTTGACCGGCACTGGTATTATCACCTTGGAAGGTCGCATTTTGCCACGTCACATTACTAATTCCACCATCATAACCAGCTTCTGGACTTGGGTAAACAAAGTTAACCCGTTGACCGCCAGTGATCCGAAAAACGGCACCTTTATCAAACTTAAAGGTAATATTTGAATGTAATTTAATATTACCCGCATCAAATAAGTACGTCCCCTTAGAAACATGAATGGTCACATTATCTGACCACTTATCAATCATGGCCTGTAAGGCGGTATTATTACTGGTGGCACCATCACCCACCAAACCTTGATGCTTAGCATTAATCGTCGCTGCATACGCAACACCAGTTGTTGATTGCTGCGATGTCACACTTATTGGATTCAGTCCCAACAGCGTTGCCCCCATAGCAACGGTTGCTATTAGACCTAGTTTAACCCGTAATTTCAAAAAATCCCCTCCACTTCCAAATTCTTCCTTCATAACCATTATAGCTAAGACATCTAACCGTTGGGTCGTCTTAACCTAATTGTTACACGATTGAAAGATTTCGGTTGTGGCGGGGCTTATTTTTTAAGAGTAACTTAAGTCGCTTTGCTTACATTAATTTGGCAATATCATCATGCAAGCCGTTCAACCGGTCAACCACTTGACCCCGAACTTGCGTGTATACTTTGACACCATCTGGCGTCAGCTTCAGGTTGTGTTGCCGACGATCAATCGTAGAAGCAATGCTTTCGATTAACCCTGCCCGCAACAACCGGGAAATTTGACCAGAGATCATTGATTTAGATACCCCAATTTGGCCAGCAAATTTAGTTGGCGTAAAATCATCCTTTTGGTCAGTGATCGCATGCAACAAGTTAAACTGTTCTAACGAGATCGTGATATCCTCCGTTTTGATAGTCGTCACTGGCCGCATAATCTTTTGAAGTTGGGAGAACCATTCTAAGGATTGATTCAAATCATTTGTTTGCGTCATTAAGTAAGTCTTCCTTTCTGCCTTATAATTACGGTTAAAGTTACTATTCTTACCCGCTAATCATTTATTATAGCCCTTATTTTCCGCCTATATGTTACTGATTTATTAATAGTTTATAGCATACCAAATAAAAAAACCAGCAATTTGCAACTTTTTTGTCATATTTCTCATTAACTCCCCCATTGAATTCCCACTACGAAGCCTTTATCATTAATGTTAAGAAATTTTAAAACTAAGGGGGAACTTTATGACACGTATTAAATTGATTGCTACAGACGTCGATGCTACCTTTCTGAATCAACAACGCACCTACAATCACAATCGGTTCGCTGCTCAGCTGAATCGCCTATCGTCCGCTGGCATTCGCTTTGTCGTTGCCAGTGGCAACCACCTCGGCCATCTAAAAGATGTGTTTGCCCCGACACCCCAGGTGCAAACCTTTGTTGCCGAAAACGGTGGCTTGATCGTTGATCATAACCGTACCCTTGCCGAAGCCCAATTACCACTACCCGTGGTCCGCGAGGTGGTTCAGGCTATTTTAGCCGATCAGACGCTTCGTCCGCAACTTTTACGCCTCTCGGGTGCTCACGGCACCTACCTTAATCGCCAAGACCGCTCTCTCGACGAGGCCAGTCAGGACTATTTCTTTAATAATTTAGTCCGCGTTGACGATCTAACTCAGGTCAACGATACCATCTATAAAATTAACGGTGAGTGGCCCAACGACAGTATTCAGACTATCGCAGCCAAACTCAACGCCCACTTTCCTGGTTTAATTAATGCCACTGCCAGCGGATTTGGTAGCATCGATATCGTCGCCCCTCATATGAACAAAGCTGTGGGATTAACCCAACTAGCGGCCACTTGGCACATTACACCGGCGGAAATTGCGGCATTTGGTGATAACGACAACGATCGGGAAATGCTTGCCCACGTTGGTTTGGGCGTTGCCATGCGCAACGGGACTGACTCGGTTAAAGAAGTCGCCGACCTCATTACTCCCCATGATAACAACCACGAAGGTGTATTAGACGTCATTGATACTATCTTAGCAGATCAAGGTTAACGTTAATTAAAAACCTGATCTGGTGACCACAATAGGTGGGCAATCAATTGCCACATTTGTGGGGCCGAATGCAAACGACCATGACCAATTCCTGACACTGGATGTTCGCGGTACTGCAAGGGACTATCGCAGACAACGGCACGTAATGCTGTAATCTGGTGAACCGGTACTTCCCCATCCGTTAATCGGCCAGCTAATAGGCCATACACGTTGTGGATGATGCCCGGTGTAATGGCTGCCAGATTTTGTTTAGTTGCCGTTAGACGCTCGTACATGGCATCTGGCTTGGTCGGTGTGGCTTCGTTAACCGGTGCCCCCAGCAAGACCAGTCGATTCAAACGCGGTAAATCTGTTGTGCCCCCCTGCCGAACCAATTGATTAACTGCTGCACTACCACCCCAAGAGTGGGCGACCATATTATAGGTCGCCACTTGGGTGTGGCTTTTTAATTCTCGTAAAACAGTCGTCAACCACGCAATCTGCTGTTGATAGTCCCGCGTGAACGGGTGCGCAAATAGAACTTGAATCAACGGATTGTCAGCTTGCATTGACCAATCCCCTTGAACCCGCAATTGGCCCCGCCGGTCAACCACTATGGTCATGACCTGATGACCATAGCCGTGACGGGCTAACCAACGTAAAAGACCATTGTAGGTCCAAGCATTACCACCCCATCCGGGAATAAATAAGGTCGGGGTAGTTGTATAAGGTACGTCAGTCCGTCGATGATTTAGGGGAACCTTGACGGCAGTTCGTTGACTTAGCCACCGATAGCTCCACCATACACCCACACCAATCAAACCACTTTTCAGCAAAAACTTTCTCATTACGCCGCCTTCTTTAACTTATTCATTATGCCAGTTTCCTCAATTGTACACAAGTGAAATTATCTTCACCGTTGCATTTGTTATTTCACTATCAATATGTTATTAAATTCGTCCGAATAATTTTTAGGTCTTAAAATAGCTTGTATCAAAGCAAATATAAAACTTCTCTATTTAATTTGCTAGAATTAAAGTTGACAATTGTCCGGATGAAAATATATGATAGAACTAAATTGAAAACGCTTTAAATTAAAAGAATCGAGGACTATTCTATGCAAACGACAACAAATCATTGGGATACTTATCAGGACCAGGCTGTCACTGAATACACGATTGAAAATGACAACGGTGTTAAATTATCCATTCTCAGTTGGGGCGCCACCCTTCATAAATTAACGGTACCGACGGGAAACGGCGACCATAATTTGGTGCTATCTTACCACAAATTGGCTGATTACCTCGACAATCCGTTTTACGTTTGCATGGGCATCGGTCGGACTGGCGGCCGAATTACCCGAGGGCAAGTCACTTTAAACGGAACGACAACTCAGTTAGATACCAATGAAGGCCACAATACGTTGCATGGTGGCCCGCATGGATTCAACACAGTCAACTGGGCTGGTGCGCTCGACACAAGCGATCCCCAGCAAGCCAAGATCATCCTAACCCATACGTTTAAGCATACTGATGACTCATTTCCTGGCGATTTAACCGCCAAAATGATCTATGCTTTAGACAACCAGGATCGTGTCACCTTAACGTTTGAAGCTAATTCAACGGCCCTCACGCTCTTCAATCCAACACTTCACGTTTACTTCAACCTCAGCGACGACCAGCTGATCTCGGGGCAGACGTTGCAAGTCAACAGCCAAGAACATTTAGCACTTGATGATGAAAAACTCCCCACCGGTAAAATGATTGCCAATGCGGGAACCCCGTACGATTTCGCCGATGGACAAAATCTTGGGCAAGCCATCCGGGGTCTACAAGACATCCCTGAAAAAGGGTTTGATGATGTCTACCACGTTGTTCCTGGTACTGATGGCACAATTGCCAAGCTAAGTGATCCCCAAACCAACCGCGCTGTAACAATTAAATCACAACGCGATGGTCTGGTGGTCTTCACGGCTAATTCCTTTACGTCAGATATGAAATTAACCACGGGTGCTGGTCAGCCCTACATGGGAATCGCGCTGGAAGCCCAGAGTCTTCCTGATTCACCCAATCACCCTGAATTCGGTGACGTCTCGCTTCCAGCTGGTGAAACCAAGCGTTATGACATCACTTATGAATTAACCTATTAAGCGTCGATTTAGTAAGTCCTGGACAGGTGTTCAGGACTTTTTTGTGGCCCTTGCCTGCGGTTGAAACGTGTCTCAATGAAAGACTAGCAACACACTCGTATAATCGAAGACACATTAATTGACTGGACAAATCTGCTATGCTAAATTGATAAAGCGTAATAATTACTATCAAAGGAGATTCATTTATTGGCTAAGAAATCCAAAATTGCGAAAGCAAAACGTATTGAAGCAACTGTTGAGAAGTTTGCCAATCGTCGTGCAGAGTTAAAGGCCGCTGGTGACTACGCCGCGTTAGCCCTTTTACCACGCGATGCTTCCCCTACTCGTATCCATCGCCGTGACCATCTTGATGGCCGACCACACGCGTACATGCGGAAGTTTGGCCTCTCACGGTTGAACTTCCGGCAACTTGCCCACGAGGGTAAAATCCCCGGGGTTCAAAAGGCCAGCTGGTAATCTAACGTTAAACCAAACTCAGCCACATCAGTCGCTTAACCGCGTTTGACGTGGCTTTTTTCATGCCGTACACTAACACTAATTAACAGCAGCTCGGCTGCAAAAAACAAAGGACTGATCATCAATGACCGAAGTTTATACCATTCTCCGTGAATTTCCAATTTTTGGTTACGCCAAAAACACCCCTGAAAGCTTGGACGAGCCGACAATCAATGCCCAATTTGTTGGAGTTGCCAGTGCCATCGCCTTTGACGCCAACAATCAACCCAAGTTGACGCGCCAGCACGAACGTCAGCTTAAAGCGATTGAACATGCGATTCGTGAACAATTTGAAGATGAGCTTATGGACTTAGGTGGCGACAACTTGCAGGCTAACTTAACAATTATTGGTGACCTGCTAGCGGCATTTAAGCACCGCCTCGAAAGTGACCTTTTGATTCAAGATCAGCTGGATCTCGAAAGCTTAACCATTTCTGGGGAATGGCTTACTTACTGGCAAGCAGATGCGCCGCTGCCTAGGGCTAAAGCATTCCAACAAGATTTTTTGCCTAATGACTTCTAAACACCACACAAAAAGGACGACCGAGATTAATTTCTCAGTCGTCCTTTTTTTTAGATTAAGCTGTCACGTTTTGGGTTAATTCAACCTTTTCACCAGCCACATCAATCGTCAGTGGTTCGCCACTGAGTAGCTTGAAGTGAGGGCCATCTGCGTGAACGCTGACTTCAATCAGCCGATCACGGAAGACTTGCCGGAAGGTGTAGCTTGTCCACGTCTTTGGCAAGAATGGGGCATAATGCAACTGCCCATCGCGAACCCGCATGCCCGCGAAACCTTGAACTACCGCAATCCAGCCACCAGTCATGGCCGTAATGTGTAGGCCATCTGTCGTGTCATTATTGTAGTTATCCAAATCCAGTCGTGCCGTCCGTGAGTACAATTCTACGGCCTTATCCTCATAATGCAAGTCAGCAGCTAATACCGAGTGGATTGCTGGGGACAAACTAGATTCGTGCACCGTCAGTGGTTCGTAGAAGTCAAAGTTGGCCTTCTTTTGTTCTGGCGTGTAGTCATCAATAAAGTCCCAGATTCCTTGCAAGACATCCCCTTGCTTAATGTAAGGCGACCGCAAGATCTTATCCCACGACCAGTTTTGGTTAATTGGCCGTTGGTCAGCTGGAATCGAGCTGACGGGTTCGATATCCTTATCCAAGAACCCATCGTGTTGAACAAAAATGTTCAGATCCTTATCGTAAGGCAGATACATCCGATCGACAATGTCTTGCCACTTCGTCTTTTCCTCATCGGAAACATCCAATTGCTTGGCGGTATTCTGATCAACCTTACCCAATATTTCTAGTGTGTACTTCAACGTCCACTGAGCCAACATGTTGGTATCCCAGTTGTTATCAACGTTGTTTTCATACTCATCAGCGCCCGTAACCCCATGAATCATATACTGGTTATTACGCTTACTGAAGTGAACCCGGTCGGCCCAGAACCGAGAAATTTCGGTCAGCACCTTGGCCCCTTCATGCAAGACATAACTGTCGTCACCGGTGTAACGTGTGTAGTTGTAGATGGCAAAAGCAATATCACCATTTCGGTGAATTTCTTCGAAGGTGATTTCCCATTCATTATGGCATTCAATCCCATCGAAGGTCACCATTGGGAACAAGGCCCCTTTGAGCCCTTGTTCTTGTGCGTTGATGTAAGCACCGTCTAATTGCTTGTAACGGTACATCAAGAGGTTACGCGTGACCTTAGGATCAGTAATCCCAAGATAAACAGGGAAAGCAAAGGCTTCGGTATCCCAGTAAGTTGCACCACCATATTTCTCGCCCGTAAAGCCTTTAGGTCCGATATTCAAGCGTGCATCGTCACCGTAGTACGTGGAGAACAACTGGAACAGGTTAAAGCGAATTCCTTGTTGTGACTCATCGTCACCTTGGATCACAACGTCAGATTTTTCCCACCGTTGGGCCCAGATGGCCGTGTGTGCGTTCAACAAGTCTTCATATGAAGATTGGGCCACTTTGTCGCTCAACTGATGCATGGCTGCCGTTAAGCTTTCTTGTGTGTCGTAATCCCGTGACGTTACCACAATCACGCGCTTTTCTAATTCAGCGCTTGCCTGTGGGGCCAGCTTACCGGTATACGCCGTCGTCACTTCTTTTTCATTTGGTTGCGTGATGGCAACGTTCTTTAAGTCCGTTACCAACCGCATTTCCATCCCGGAAGTAAACCGGGGTGTCCCAAATGGATTAGGCGTGGTCTTGGCAACGATACTCCCCCGATCTGCCTGTTGGTCAGTGGCCAAGACATCCCAGAAGCGTTCATCGTAATTAGCTTCTTCGTTCATCACATCGGCATCGATACTTGGCTTTAGGGTCACGTCAACCTCAGCATCGCTCAGGTTCTTGACCGTTACTTTTTGTACGGACAATTCTGGCTGAGCAACACTTAAGAAACGTTGGAAATTCAAGGCGACGCGAACAGCACCGCGTTCAACAACAAATGACCGGTTCAAAACACCCTGATGCATATCAAGGTCTAAGGTAAAGTCACTGATCTTATCTTTTGCTAAATCAACGGGTTCACCGTTAATTTCAATCGGTAACTTGATAAAGTTGACGGCATTGACGACCTTACCAAAGTACTTCGGATAGCCATTCTTCCACCAACCAACCCGAGTTTTGTCTGGATACCAGACACCACCCAAGTAAATGCCTTGGAGGGAATCGCCACTATAGCCTTCTTCAAAGTCACCCCGCATCCCCATGTAGCCATTACCTAAACTGGTCATGGATTCTTGGAGACGTTTGTCTTTGGGGTCAAAAGTATGCGTAATTACGTTCCATGGTTGGACCTCAAAAATTCGTTTCATGGTTGACATTACTCCTTTTTATTCATTTCTAATTGTTCAATCAACACTCAGACTAAGCGCGGAATGTTTCTTTAATCGTTCCAACGGACAAGGCACCGATTGCCATGATGATCCCAGCTAACAAGAACATGTTGGCTTGAGCACCGCCCAATAATGGGAACAAAGCAAAGCTGGCCAGAGAAGCCACAATTTGTGGTAAGCAGATAGAACCGTTGAACAGCCCTAAGTAAGTCCCCATGTGGGCACCTGACAAGGCGTTGGTTACCATCGTCAATGGGTAAGTGTTCATCGCAGCCCAAGCAATACCGACTAAGATAAAGGAAACAATCAAGGCGTATTGGTTGTGTAAGAAGAAGACGGATAAGAACCCAAGAGCACCTAAACCAAGACTCCCAGCATAACCCAACTTGTGCATGCTGTTTGGCAACTTAGCCAAAACGTAAGACCAAACCACCGCGGCAATTGATTGAACGGCTGCTAAGACACCGTACCAGTTACCAGCTGCTTGGTAGCCAGCTGAAGCAGCGTTGGTTGTGTGCCAAACGTTGGCCGCAATCGCACCAGCAGAGTAAGTCCACAAGTACTGAAAAGCAACCCAGCAGAAGAATTGAACCAAGGTTACCGTCCAGAAGACCTTTGGTGCGGACTTCAACAATGTCCACCAGTTACCACCTTGGGCGTTATCTTCTTTGGTAATCCCATGGTATTTGGCATAAGTATCTGGATCATATTCTTTAACACGGAAAATCGTAAACAAACTTGTAATAACTAACAGTGCGGCACCAACATAAAAGGCCACCTTAACTGTTGCCGGGACAACCCCTTTAGCAGCAGTGTTGGCAATCCCAATCATTGCAAACAGGAATGGGAGGATCGCAGCAACCACAGCACCCGTGTTAGATAAGAAACTTTGGATCCCGTAAGCATAACTCTTTTGGTCATCATTGACCATGTCCCCAACCATCATCTTGAAGGGTTGCATGGCAACATTGGAAGAAAGGTCCAAGAACGCCACTGTAATTGCACCAAATAACAGCGCTGCTAATGACGCATAGCCAAAGCCTAGACTCCCAGAATTAGGCAACAGACACATAACAATCACCGCAACAATCGTTCCTAGTAACAGGTACGGTAACCGGCGACCTCCTAATTTAGGCGCCCATGTTCGATCAGAGTAATATCCAACAATCGGTTGGACAATCAAGCCAGCTAATGGTGGCAAAATGAAGAACCACCCCAAGCTATTCGGATCGGCCCCAATAGTTTGGAAGATCCGGCTCATTTGTGAACTTTGCAGGGTAAAGGCGGTTTGCACCCCTAAGAACCCAAAGTTAATCATCCAAATGGTGCTGGCAGGAAGCGTCGGCAACCCGTTTTTCTTTTTGGCTGCTGCCGCAGACGTATCTTCAGTCACAACATCTGACATACGAAAACCTCCTCAAGGTTTATAAATAATTGCTAATATAAAGTACCCCACTATTATGGCACCGCTTTCATTTTAATGCAACCGATTGCGCAAACTTTTTTTAAAATTTATTGGATCGTTCCAGTTCAAAATAAGAACCACTGACAATTAAAAAAGCCCACCACCGGCGATTGGCGTCGATGATATGGGCTGTTAATAACCTATTTAATTTCAAATGGAATTTTTATTTGTCCCGGTGTCGGTGTCTCTAATGGCTCCTTGTCACTAAATAATAGGGCCACTGTCGCCGATCCCATCTTCTCAGGAAATAAGTTCACGGAATGTAGATCCGCATCCGTTAGCCCATTGGGTAACGACTGGTTGAAACTAACCATTGGAAAATGATTAATTCCATACTGTTCGCGCATCAATCGATAGAATTCGATACCGTTAAAATCGTCAGTCGCCATAATCCCATCAATCTCAGGGTGCCGCTTGATAAATGCCCGCACGCGGTTCAACTCGCCTAGCCGACACGTCAACGGTTCGACATTAAAGGTTGCCGCCACCCGTTCATATCCCTGTCGCCGTTGTTGCTCGTAAGCCCAATCATGGGCTGATTCGACAAATACGGGATGCTTCACCTGCAATTGATTGAGTAGAAAGGTCGCCCCACCAATCCCCGCTTCTAAGTTGTCATTATCTACAAAATAGTCATTGGCATTGTCATCCGGCTGACCAATCGTTACGAAGCGGAGATGATGCTGCCGTAAAAAAGCTGCGATCGGATCATCCTGGTGAGCATATAACAACACAAACCGCTTAATTTTCCCCTGAGCAACCATGGCCTTAACATTCTTCAAAAGTTCATCAGCCGTTTTGCTAATGGCAACTGACAGGACATAGTCTCGTTGCACCAGCTGCGCATTGATTCCTCGAAGAATATCAATAAAGAAAGGATTTTCTGGTTGACTGCGATCAGCCGTAGCAAAAACAACCCCCACGGCATTAGACTCTCCGGCAGTCAGATTTTTCGCATTATAATTTGGTAAATATCCCTCGGCTTCAGCCAATGCTTGAATCCGCTCACGGGTTGCCTGACTGATACGGGGATTATTATTTAAAGCCCGCGACGCGGTGGATACGGACACACCAGCCTTCGCAGCAATATCACGGATAGTTAACATCTTTATTTACAAGCTCCTTATGCACTAACACTTCTCAATGACTCAAATCTTACCATACAACCGCAATCTTTGAAACTTTTTCCCATAATGTCAACCTTAGCCACACCAAAAACGGGTCAGCCTATGGCTAGCCCGTGTCAGGAAGCTATCTCACTGTTTCTTGTCCCGTCGTCCGGTCAGACTCGCACTGGGATTCAGTGGAAAAGTCGCCACAAATTGTGTCCCTTGAGGTAAATTGTCTTTGACAACAATTGTGCCATGATGCAGGCCCACAATCCACTGGGCAATCGACAATCCTAGCCCATTGCCACCGGTTTGCCGACTCCGTGACGTATCTACCCGATAGAACCGATCAAAAATCCGTCGACGATCGCCTGCTTGAATCCCAATTCCCTGATCCGCAACGATCAACTGCCATTTTCGGCCAATCAGTCGCGCAGAAATGGTGATCGCGCGCCCCTGTGGCGAGTATTTAAGCGCATTATCAATCAGGATATTCATCAACTGGTGAATAAGGTTTTGATCCAGCGTCGCCTTAAAGTCAGTCACCGGCGTTAATGACAGAGATTTTCCCTGACTTGCGGCAATCTCACTGTAAGGTTCCACTATATCCGTCATAAACCGAGCCAATCGCGTCACTTCAAAGTTGGTTTGCACCGTATTAGAATCCGAACGCGCTAATGCCAGTAAATCTTGCGTTAATTTTTGCAATCGTTGGCTTTCACTATTGGCAATGGCAATATTTTCCGCCTGGTCAATGATCTTATCGTTGGGTTTGGTCAATAATAACTCCAATTTATTTTGGATAATCGTTAGTGGCGTTCGCAATTCATGGGCCGCATTCCCCACAAATTCAGTTTGCCGCTCCCACGACCGTAAAATAGGCCGCATCGTCAGCCGGGACATCCAGACGCTCATCAAAATTGATAATAACCAAAAAACGCCCATCGTCATCAACATCACTCGGGTAAAGCTACTCATCGCCGCTTTTTGCGGATCAATGTTTTCCAAGATCATCAGGTAACGGCCAGCAACCGTTTTATCTCCATTATCTTTGGGAATTTTAACTAACAGTGTTCGGAAGTTATACTTGCCATTTACCACAACTGACCGAATCTTTCCAGTCTCTGATTTGTTCAACGTCAATGTTTTCAGGGTGTCATAACGTGACCCCAACTGGGCCCGATTAAGGATTTTACCATTTTGGTTAAAGACTACCGTAGTCGTCATAAACGGATGAGTCGTCTGCTGTTGACCCCGTTGCAAGTCCCGGGTAGCTTGCCCAAACGGCCGTTGAATTCGTTGCTTTTTGGGTGGCCCCGCCAACCGAGCACTCCGCTCGACTTGTAAAGCCTGATCCGTGCTCGTTAAAATTGCACGTCGAAATAGCACAAACACGATGACTCCTAATAAGATAAAGATAATCGTAAAGCCAATGAAGCTACTTAAAAACAAGCGCCGTCGTTGGGCCCGATTAACCTTATTGCTCATCTGGGGCCTCCACAATGTAACCCGCATTACGAATCGTTCGTAATGACAGATCACTGCCAGCGTGTTTGAGCTCCTTTCTCAGGTTACTCATATACACTTCAACCACGGAAAGGCTGGTCTCGGAATCAAATCCCCAGAGCCGATTGAAGATTTGTTCCTTGGTAATAATGGTCCCTGGATTCCCTACTAAGTAAGCTAGCAAATCAAATTCCCGCCCCTTTAACGTCAGTGGTGCGCCATTAAAGGTGGCCAGATGTTTACTGGTGTTAATTTCCAGTTGTCCCAGCGCAATCGTATCACTACTATTCAGATGACCAGTCCGTTTTAACAGAGCCTTCATTCGCGCTAATAATTCTTCTCGGTGAAAGGGCTTAGTCACATAGTCATCCGCACCGTCATTAAAGCCGCGTAACTTATCAGCAATGGTATCTTTAGCGGTTAGAATCAACACCGGTGTCTTGACCCCCTGGTTGCGGATGTGGAGCAAGAGATCCAACCCACTTTCACCTGGTAACATCAGGTCCAAAATAATAGCGTCAAAGACGCCCTGACTTGCCAAAAATTCTCCTTGCTCACCATCGAAAGCTGTTGTTGTTTCACAAATCGGTTCGATTAACTCAACAATGTCTGCGGATAATGCCTTCTCATCCTCCACGACTAATACCTTGGCGGTCGTACGCAACGGGCATGCCTCCCTTTCTTTTTCACCAACTATCACGTTTTCCAGTACCAGTGACGTCGGACTCTCATTATAAAAGTATAGTCTACCTGATTAACGATAACGCAACCTTAAGTTAATTTCCTTACGAAAGGCTAAGTTTTTGCGAAGTTTAACGAGTTATTCACGGAACTATCAGGATAAAGGGGTAAACTTTGAACAAAGTCGTCCATATGATATCCTAATAGGGTTAGACATCATGTGGGTTTTACAACGGAGGGATTTTTCATGAAACAGCAACAATCCACCCAACAACTGGCCGCATTGCGCGTTAGTCGCTGGGTGTATGGGGGCGCATTTTTAATACCGCTTATCATTATGTGTCTGGCTTTTTGGCATCTCAGGATCACGCCTTTTGGCAACCGGAACTTACTTTTAAGTGACATGGGGACACAATATATCCCTATCTTAGAAAATCTACGGGCAACCATATTACATGGTCAGTTCCATCTTTTTTCTTTTTCGTTAGGTTCAGGGAGCGCCGTCGTGCCTCTTCTGACCTACTATGCGATTAGTCCATTTAATCTGCTGATTTTTGCCTTCTCGGCGGCCAATTTGCCCATTGCGGTAAGTTGGATCATCATGTTAAAGATCAGCGCGATGGGCCTCACAATGGCCATCTTCTTGCGGCATGCTTTTCTTAAGAGTGGGTGGTCTATGCTCCTATTCACCACCGCCTACAGTCTATGTGGGTTTGTCGCCATGTACTTTTATGACATGATGTGGCTGGATGCGTTAATTTGGTTACCATTGGTGGCCTTGGGCCTACATCGATTGGTCAGTCAGCATCATTATGGTTTGTATACCATTAGTTTAACCATTACGATTTTTTGCAATTATTATTTAGGCTATATGACCTGCCTGTTTTCGGTCTTGTACTTTATCTACTTAATCATCGAACATCAACCCACGCCAACACCATTCAAAGATGTCTGGCGGATGCACCGCGCGGCCATTCGGCAATTTATCATCGGTTCTTTACTGGCTGGTGGGATGTCAATGGTGGTGCTCATCCCAACGGCATTGGGCATGTTACTAACGGGTAAGAGTAATGTCTTTGTGAACAACTACCTACCAACCGGACAATTTGGAACAGAAGTATTGGCCCAATTTGCCCCAGGCACCAGCACCTACGTTTCTCACCTTTATCATGCCCCTTCACTCTTCATGGGTACCTTGATGTTTTTGCTACTCATCGTCTACTTTGTTTCGCCACAGATTCATGCGGTCGAAAAGCGCCGCACCATGTGGTTATTAATTGCCATGGGCTTGAGTCTGTTTGTGACTGTCCTCAATACCATTTGGCACATGTTCCAGCAACCGGCCGGATTTCCGTTCCGTAACGTCTACTTCTTCACCTTTTTGGCGTTAGTGACGGCCTACCGGGCTTGGCAAACGCATCCGGCTCAAACAATGAATGATCCACAAAAGGTCTTGGCCTTGGTTTGGGGAATTGGCTTTTTAGTCGTTGGGTTCATCTCAGCACAAGCCATTCCTAAGCTCTTCTTGCACTTACGCCCCAGCTTTAATCATGAGCTGTATGCAGCCAGCCAGCCGTCCTTTCACTTACTTTGGTTAGCGCTCGGACTCCTATTGCTCAACACCATGCTTCTGTTCATCAGTGAATGGCGACCCGTCCGAATTAGTCTACTGGCCCTCATTCTTTTCGGTGAACTGGGCGGGAACTTTGTGGTTGCCACTCAGGGCATGGAATTTGGTAATCAGGCTAAATTTGCCAAATATTACCGGCAAGATGCTGCCCTACTGGATCAAGTAACAGCGACGAAGACCAAAACTAATCTACATCGGGTTGAATTTCTACATGCTAACATCGCCAAAGCCTACGATGGCGCTTATAACCATTACAACGATCCCGTTATGTTCAACTACGCGGGCATTAGTTCCTACAGCTCAACGCTCATAGAACAATCGCGGGTCTTCCAACACGATCTCGGCTACTTTAGCCCCAATGTCCGCCGGATTAGTGCCCAAGGATATACACACCTGACAGATACGCTAATGGGCGTCAAGTATCGGCTAAATATCAACAAGGAGCCCGCGGTTACCCGTCTCGATTCATACGCTGGGATTGGCTTTGCAGTTCCTAATCAATTAGCCCAGCTTCAACTTAAGGATCAGGCGGCTTTGACGAACCAACAACAAATCCTAACCGCCTTAGGGGCTAAACCAGACACATTGGCACCCGTTTCTGTACTTAAAGTCAACACGCGGGCGGCTAAAGCCCATGATCTCGCGACAATTCCCACCAAGACTCGCCACCAAATGCGGGGTGACCATACGTCAGTCCAAACCTTCACGGTTCGCGTTAACGCGACAGGCCTGTTGCATGGCTACTCACCATCCAATTCTATTATCTATTCCAGCCTACGCCTTAATGGCCGGTCGGTAAAACCCTTGATTAATGCGGACGGCTTCCGCTATGTCATCAATTTAGGGCAGCACCAAAAAGGTCAAATTCTCAAGATTAGTTATGTCACCCAAACACCAACGACGGGGTATGATAATCATTTTGTCTCGTTGAACCAGAAACGCTACGTAGCCTTGGTTAATCGCTTGAAACAACAGCGATTCAAACTTAATGCTAACAGCGGTGTCACGTGGCTATCTGGTAACGTGACTGGGACCCGTCAACGGTCATTGTTATATCTGGCCATCCCTGATGTTCCTGGCTGGACGGCCACAGTTAATGGTCGATCTGTTAAAATCAAGTCACTTATGCGAGCCCAATCACTTATTCCCGTTAAGCAAACTTATAATGGGGTGATTGGCGTGCCACTTCAAGCCGGCCAGAACCATGTCATTTTGTCCTATCAGACTCCCGGCTTAAAGCTAGGCGCACTGATCAGTCTCGCTTGTCTGGCATTGTTCATCTTACTTTGGTTTACGGTTGAATGGCAACGACCACTAACCAAGAAACACCGTCACTAAATCATAAAAAGCGTGACCGAGATTATTTTCGGCCACGCTTTTCCTTTACTCTTGATTACGTAAAAGCCCTGTAACGACTAATACCACACCGATGACTAATACACCAAGCATCCCCCACCACATTACCTTCGTTTCTTGAACGGGCCAGCCCAGCCAAACATTTAGGCCAATGAATCCCCATCCTAGCCAAAAGGCAATACTCCGATAAAAATGTCGATTGAAGATCATGTGTGCCACCTCCCATTTACTTTTAGTATAGGAGGCCCACCCATCGTCAGTTACAAATTCACTTCAATCACGACCACTTCGTTAAGCGACTAACTATTCCGCGGTTTTTCGGACACGATCCATCGTCCAGCGCAACAGGAATGGGGCTAGCAATGTCGCTAAGATGATTGCCGCCACGATCGCTGAATACCGCGAGGCTGACATCAACTTCGCCTGATAGCCGATTTGGGCAATGATTAACGCCATCTCTCCTCGCGAAACCATCCCAGCCCCAACGGCTAAGGAACTGGCGCCAGTAAACCCGGCTAGTTTAGCCCCAGCACCGGCACCCAGTTGTTTACTCAGCACCGCGACGACCGTCAAGACAGCGATAAATCCCAGTTGCTTACCCAGTCCGGTAAAGCTCATATTCAGCCCAATACTGACAAAAAAGACGGGAATAAACAAGGCATAGCCTACTGGTTCGATATGGTGATCCACCGTTTCCTTGGCACTCGTTTGTGAAATGGCAATCCCGGCAAAGAACGCACCGACCACATCACTCAAACCTACAAGTTCGGCGACATAAGCCATTCCAAAACATAAAATAATCGCCATCAATGTTGAGCCCATTGGAATCATCAGCCGCTGACCAATCTGGACCATGTAAGGTGCTAGCCAACGAACCACAAAATAAATGGCAGCAAAGTAGACTAATTGTTCCAAGGTCGTCAACAATAGATTAGAAGACGCTGCGGTCGTACCAACGGCGGTTCCAGTCGTGCTAATCAACACGCTCAAAATAATCACCGCCAACACATCATCAACGACCGCCGCCCCCAGAATTGTCGTCCCTTCACGGCTATTCAGTGCATTCATTTCCTTCAACACTTCCACCGAAATCGACACCGACGTCGCGGCAAAGATAACACTGATGAACAGACTTTCAACTGTATTTAACTGATAGACCATCCCCACTAGATAGACCCCGGCAACCGGGATCAAGACACCGAGTAAGGCCACCAACACGCTAGGTTTCAAGTAGCGTTTCAATAACTGTAAGTCACTCTCTAATCCAGCAATAAACATTAAAATAATGACACCAATCTCGGCAAAACTTTCCAGCGAATGGGTTAACGACAGCCAACCAAGCATCGCCGGCCCCACAATCACGCCGACTAGTAACTGACCAATCACGGCGGGAATCCCAATTCGTGTGCAGTAATGTCCAACCACCGTTGTCGCCAATAAAATCAAGGTTAAATCTCGTAATAACTCCACAAGTAGCCTCCTTAAATTAAAAAAAGCGCCCACTTCAAAATAGTCCACCCAACCCAAGGCGGAACTTATTCTTGAAAGCAGTCGCTTCAACCAGTTCGTATTCGTATGGTCATTATTATACCTGATACCCACAGTCACCGCAACAGTCACGCCCCATTTCAGATATTTAGATCACTAACAAACTTAACTCCCCATTTGTCCGCAATCGTGGTAAACTAATAACGATTGTGAGGTGACACGTGTGAAGTGGCTTGAATCTAATTTAGTCGTGATCTTTTGGTCCGTCATCTTTGGTGAAGTTGTCGGTTACATTGGTGGGACGCTGGAACAAATGACTTGGAAGCCCCTACAATTGGGCATCTTAATGGCAGTTGTTGCGGTGGTCGCGGTCAATGGGATCGCGCTACTTAGCCGTGACGACCAAGCTTCGAGTGAAAAATAATTTCACATTAAGCATGATCGATAAACCGGAGCCTTGGCGTATGCTAAGGCTTTTTTTGTGCGTTCAATCACCGTCTCAAGACATGGAATCAGATTCCTCTGAACGAATCTGATTCTTAATGTCATTCATATCTTGGTCTAGTTGATGGACCAGTTGGGCTTTCTCGACAAGTTCTTGCCGCAATTCGGCTTGGTGTTGAACATTTTTCTTATAGCTCAATTCATGCTCAAGTGACGCCCAGAAGTTCATGGCAATCGTCCGGATCTGCATCTCAACTGTCACAGCCTTGACCCCAGCAGCCAAGTACACCGGCACTGCCAAGATCAGATGCAAACTGCGGTAACCATTTGACTTAGGACGCGTCACATAATCCTTACGTTGAAGAACCTTAATATCAGGTTGCTTTTCCAATCGTCGCTCCATCGCCACAATGTCATCTTCGAAACGAACGATGATCCGAATCCCCGCAATGTCATGCATCTGTTGCGGTAACGTCTCAAAATTAAAATCCAAGTGCTTACGTTGTACTTTTTCTAAGATGCTTTCCGGTGACTTAATGCGTGACTGTCAACTATCGACTAACGTATGCCCGTTTTGAATTTGATATTCTTGGTCTAAGTAATGAATCTTGGTTCGCACCACTTGAACAGCGCTACGATAGTTTAACATCAGCGAACGAAACCGATCGATGGCCTCAAGTGATGTGGGATCATTGGGAAATTGTGCTGGTAAATTATCAGTGGTCATTTAGACGCCTCCTTGGATGCGGGTCCCCGCCATTGGCGAATCTCTGGTACCAACCACCATAATAGAAGGAAGTTCAACAAGAGACTGAATGCCGTAAAGATAAAGACACCATTGTAGTTAAACCAGTTGGCTACAAAGCCTCCCAACATCGAGCCTAACATGCTTCCTAAGGCCTGAAATGACTGGTTCCAACTAAAGACCGTTCCCGTTAATGTGTGTGGCACATTTTTCGTTAGCATCGTCTGCACCGCTGGAAACAGTGCCCCATCAGAGATCCCAATCATGAAGCGAAACAGGCCTAGTAGCCAAACGCTAGTTACGAATCCCTGGGGAAAGTACATCAAAACGGCAAACGCGTAGCCAAAAATCAAGACGCGTTGGGTTCCCTTGCGATCCCCATACTCACCTAATTTGGGCGCTGCCATTAACGTCGAAATACCGGGTAACGCCGCAACAATTCCGGCCACTAACGTGATGGGGCCTTGGTTGCCCATCAGCTGACGTACATAGAGACTGATAATCGGCGTGATCGAATTATTTCCCATCTGAATAAACATGGTTGAGACCAATAAGACGATAATCAACGTCGGATTCTTCACTTGCCCCAACCAGAAACCAGCCTGGGCTTGCTTTTCTTTACTGATTGGCGTGAAATGCTCATGCACCAATGTCGCACTTAGAATGAAAACAATGACGAGAAAAATGCCTGTCAAAATGAACGTCCAGCGAATTGAGAAGACTTGTGCTAAAATACCACCCAACACCGGGCCAATCAAATTACCACTAACGTAGCCCGTCGTTAAGATCCCCAGTGCGTTGCCACTCTTCGCTTGGGGCGTTTCTGCCGCAATCAGTGCACTGGCATTAGGAATATATCCCGCGAAAAAACCTTGTAAGAAACGTAGGCCAATTAATTGCCAAACATTGGTAACAAAACCCATTAAGCCAATAACGACGGCCATTCCCAACGATGACCGTAACAGCATTAACTTGCGGCCTTTCCGATCAGCTAACTTGCCCCATAAAGGCGATACCAGTGCGATCACCAGAAACGTTACCGCATAGGTCAGCCCACTGTAAATGGTTAACTGTCCCTTGGTAAAGTGGCCCAAGTCGTCAACATATAACGAAATAAACGGCATGACTTCACTAAAGCCCATGCCAGCAATGAATGTTCCTAACCATAAAACCGCCAGATTACGGCGCCATTGTTCTGGTTGACGTGTCCCCACGGTGATTCGCCTCACTTATCATCTTCTTCGATAAGTGTAGCATATTCCACCCCATTGGTCGCTACCCTGACAAACGTGAAAATAATTTACAAAAAACTTGGCAAAGCGAAAAAAAAGGTGCATAATAGCAGCATCGTATGTGATTATTTTCACTAAATAAATGGAGGTCGTTCAAATGTCAAACCGGTTAGATGGAAAAGTAGCAATCGTTACAGGTGGTACGTTGGGTATCGGTTTAGCTATCGCCACGAAGTTCGTTGAAGAAGGGGCTAAGGTCATGATTACCGGCCGGCACAGCGATGTTGGTGAAAAAGCAGCTAAGAGTGTCGGCACTCCTGATCAGATTCAATTTTTCCAACATGATTCTTCCGATGAAGACGGCTGGACGAAATTATTCGATGCAACGGAAAAAGCCTTTGGCCCAGTTTCTACATTAGTTAATAACGCTGGGATCGCGGTTAACAAGAGTGTCGAAGAAACCACGACTGCTGAATGGCGTAAACTATTAGCCGTCAACCTTGATGGTGTCTTCTTCGGTACCCGATTAGGGATTCAACGGATGAAGAACAAAGGCTTAGGGGCTTCCATCATCAACATGTCTTCGATCGAAGGCTTTGTGGGTGATCCTAGCTTAGGGGCTTACAACGCATCTAAAGGGGCCGTACGGATTATGTCCAAGTCAGCTGCCTTAGATTGTGCCCTAAAGGACTACGATGTTCGGGTAAACACTGTTCACCCTGGCTACATCAAGACACCATTGGTTGATGACCTACCAGGGGCCGAAGAAGCGATGTCACAACGGACCAAGACGCCAATGGGCCATATCGGTGAACCTAACGATATTGCCTACATCTGTGTTTACTTGGCTTCTAACGAATCTAAATTTGCAACGGGTTCTGAATTTGTAGTTGATGGTGGTTATACCGCTCAATAACTTATATACAAAAAGGAACGAGAGCTGATCTCGTTCCTTTTTTTAGGTGCTTTTATCCTGTAACCCCAATGGCTAAGGCGACTAATAAGATTGCTAAGACTAGTGTCGTTATTGCCACGTATAAACGATCATGTTCCTTATAAAAAGCGTAGATTGAAACGACGACTCGCAATACTGGCGTTAAAATCAGACAATAAACGCCCAGCATCATGATGGCATACGGCTTTAACTGCCAAGTTCCTTGGAGAATTAAGCCCATTCGTCGCGGCACATATGACCCACTATAGCCCGACTGGCCACTCACCAAAAATAACACCAGGCCAATTAACATCACAATTGCGGAAAAAATGACCCCCACTTGGAGAATACGACCAATGATCGTTTGCACTTGCGCCATTTCTTTGGCGGTGGTTGGTTCTTTTGCAGCCATTAGAAATGAACCCCCAATCCTTTAAATAACATTTCCAATCCAATGTAGAGAATGATCGGAATAAAGACGATGCGAATCCAGCGCGCCGGTAGGACCTGCATGATACGCGAACCGATCACGGCACCCCCTAAAATCCCCAGCGCCATCGGTACCGCAATGCTCGGTAAAATCGCCCCATTGAAGAAATAAACGGTGGCACTAGCGGCAGCCGTCACGCCCATCATCAGATTAGATGTTGAACTAGAAGGTTTAAGGGGCATCTTCATGAACGTATCCATCGCCATAACCTTGAACGCACCAGACCCAATTCCCAGTAGACCACTGGCAACTCCGGCACCAAACATCACAGAAAAACCAGCGGGCACATGTTCCACTTGGTAATCAACGTTTTTCATCTCAGCCTTGTCGAAGTATGAGCCATTCAGCTTCAACTTCGCGGCAATCTTGTCCGGCTCAACCCGTTGCAAAACCTCTTGTCCGCGCCGTAACTTGCGGTACATGTTCCACCCTGAAAAGACGAGTAAGCACCCAAAGAGTAAATATAGGTACTTGGGGTCTAATACACCCGTCAGCAATGCGCCAACAATGGCGCCGGTTGTCGTCGCAATTTCCAAGAACATGGCGACCCGTAAGTTTAGTACGTTATCCCTAAGATAAGCGATCGTAGACCCTGAACTGGTCGCAATCACGGCAATAATACTGGCACCGATCGCATATTTTATATTTAATCCCATCCCTAAAGTTAAAATTGGGGTGATAATCATCCCCCCACCAATGCCGAGAATAGCCCCGGCAATGCCTGCAAAAATACCTACAGCAAGCATCAGTATCGCTGTTTGAATCATCGCAATTATTCCTCCAATCAATTGAACTTACGCTATCAATTATCAACCTTTCCTCCGTGAGCGGCAAGCCAGTCACACTGCGTCGTCCATACCGATTGAATTTTCATTCACAATAAAAATAAGCTTTAAGTCAGCATACTCGTAGATTAATTTCACTATTTTGATCAATGATTTTCAAATATAACCTACTGCCCCTTACTCTTAATCCCCCGCAACCATGTAGGCAGCATTGGCGCTAGAGTCACCACTTAATCGCTTACAAAAATAGGCCAACTCGCCATATAAAAATAATATGGTAAGCTGGTCTATTTTGTATTTAGCATATATCTAGTAACTGTCAATGAAGCGCTGCACCAACGGGCTCGGCGTAATATCTGCCGGCCACACAATCTTTAGTGTGGTCCGCCACGGCTGATAACGAATTGGCCGCACATGAATCGTCACTCCTGTTGCTTGCTCGGCAACGGAACGGGGGACGATTGCCACTCCCATTCGCGCCTCCGCCCACTGCACAGCTGTCCGGGCATCATCACACGTACACGCAATAAATGGCGAAATTTGCTTTTCCGTAAAGGTCGTTTGAAACAAATGCTCAAATCGTCGATAAACAATCAGTGGCACCGTAGCCAAATCCTCAACCTTAAGTGTCGCCGCTTGAAAATGATCGTATTTTTGCGGGACAACGGCCACCATTGATTCTGTCTGTAACGTTTTGCTGGCTAGTCCTGGCGCCGTGAAAGGCGTGCGAACAATCGCCACATCAATGAGATGCTTAGCCAGCCGGTCAATCAAGCCATACGTATTATCCTCGAATAGTCGAATTTGAACCTTGGGATAATGTCGCGTCAGAGTCCGTAATTTTGCATTGGGCGTGGCACCCATCGAAGATGAAATCACCCCAACTGATAAAACACCGGCTAAGCCTTGACCCAGCGATCGTACTTGACCATCAGCACGGTCCCGTAAATCCACCAGTTGTTGAGCATAGTCTCGCAATAACTGTCCTGCTGGTGTCAGGGTTATTCCCGTTGTCGCCCGATTTAACAAGGTGACACCTAGCTCGGCCTCCAATTGCTTAATCTGATAACTTAATGGCGGCTGGGCCATATGCAGTTGTTGGGCTGCCGCTGTGATTTGACCGGCATTGGCTACTGCTAGGAAATATTCTAACTGTCGAAAATTCACGTTGCCACCTCACTTCATCTAACGTTAAGGAAGACCCGCCTCACCCGTAATTGAACGACGAACAATACCAGAGCGATTATTGGCCCGTTCCTTAGCAGGCAACTCTTCTTGGAGCAGATATTGCCGAATCAATAGAACAATTTGTTTATTTTGTGGTAAATCCGAATGCGTTGTATTATCACCGGTCACCGTAATTTGGGTGTAATGGGCCACCTGATTTTGAAAGACGTATTTTCCTTGATTCACACTGTTGGCAGGAACGGTCCCGTCACTAGAATAGTTTTCCGTCCCCGCAACCGAATAAACCGTCAGCTTCTTTGGTAGCTGTTCACGTCCCGCAATCAATTCTTTCAGGATAGCCGTGCGTGTGGTCGTACTATCAGATTCCATATTATACGGCGTCGCAATCGTCATTAGGCGATCAATGTTGACGTGCTTCGTTTCACTAAAATACTTTTCTAAAAATAAACTTAGAATTAAGCCACCATTGGAATGACCCAAAGCCGAGAAATGGTTAAAATGATACGTTTTGACGAGATCCTTAAATGCGATATTTAGCCACTGGGCCTGTTTGTTAATATTCGTATAGCCATCTTGATTATTTTCAAAAGCAATCACGATAAACGGTTGGTTGTCTCCGCGCCGAATTGACCCCGTATAAGACACTTGACCATTCGTAGCGACCTTGACCTTTAGAACACTATGTCCCACTTTAGTTTCTTTACGCAACTCCGAAATTAACGCATCAAACCGGTTTTGACTGGCACTCGACCCCGGCACCATAATCGTGGGATTCAGCGGTGTTTTATAGTTCGATTTATAATGCGTCACGCGATGCTGCATCCACGCTAGACTGGGAATAAAGACCACTAAAATCAGCCCAATTCCTAGTAGCCAGCGCCACCAATTATGCCGCATGGTCAGACCCCCCTTCCTGATTTAACACCTGAATAAATGGCAAGTAAATCAAGACGGACACTACCAGACACACCAGGCTCAAGATGAAGGCCCGCCAGTCACCACCAGTCCCTAAAAAGGCCATTAATGGTCCTGGCGTCGTCCGAGGAACCGGATAAACGATTGGTGGCACCAACTTCCACGTAATCGCGCACCAAGCTAAAACAATATTAACAGCAGGTGCCACAATAAATGGAATCAATAAAATGGGATTAAACAAGACGGGTAACCCCAATAAAATGGGCTCATTTAAATTCACCAAATTCGGTAAAAAGGTTTGGTTGGCTATCCGACGATAGCTAACTTGCTTGGACCCTATCCAAATCGCAATCACTAACGCTAGTGTCATCCCCGCACCACCAAAGTTTGCATAGGCATCGCCTAACGTATGTAGCGTAATCGGATTAGGAGCGCCCCAACCAGAACCATGCTGCACGGCGTACGCTAAATTCTGTAGCGACGTCACGGCACTATTACCAGCTAAAGACACTGGACCAATCAGCCCTAACCACCAGAAAAGATTATTCAACGCTGTCACTGCCAAGATGACAAGTCCACGATGCCCCGGATTGGTTACTAGGTTGCTGAGACCCTGATAGACGAGGCCATTTAGCCCGCCATGGTTTAACCAACTTAATCCTAGACCAATCGCGCCGTTCATAATTAAAACACTCATCAGTGGAATCGCAATCCGTCCGGTCCATCCGAGCTGCCCCAGTCGTGGATGGCGTAAATACCAAGTGGCCACCCCCCGCATCAGATGGCTAGCCAGCCAACCCACGGTCAGCCCAATCACAATTGCCAGAAAAATTCCTTGCGGCCCCAGATTGGTCGTCACAAATGGTGGGACACCACTCACTCCCGCATGAGCCGCACCTAGCGCCCCATAGTTTAAGTTCAACGTTAAAAAGGCTAATGCGCTCATAATGCCGACCGTTAACGCGTCCCCGTGATAACTCCGCGCCAAATAGTAACCCGTCGCAAACGCAATCATCACGGCTACAACTCCATTAATCACCAGTCCCAACGCCGTAAACCCTTGCTGCCAAATGGTAATACCGGGTAACCAGTGTCCAATGTGGTAAATCTGATAAAAGAAACCGGTCTTCATTAAAAAACCTTGACCAATCACGTCAATGAAGGTCATAACCAGTACAAACGGATAAACCAACCGCAACGCAGCTGTAATAGCTTGCATCATTCGCCATTGACTTAGTCGCTGATTCAACTGCCATAATCCGCGCAACAAATGTGGTTGCTTCATTTCTACTCCCCCTTGAAACTTTCGATTATTCCTATTATACAAGTCTTCATCTGAAATAATACGACAATGTTTTATAAATTTTATTATGCTAATTTCACCAACTAGCGCCCAATAAAAAACGCTAAAACTCCGTAGAAATTTAGCATTTGCTCTTAATAACCAGTTTGATTGTTCATTTAGCTACAGCCCAACATACATTTACCAAGCCGTTCGATTACCCATCAATACTTCGGGGTTATGATTACTTAACACGATCGCACGGCCTTGCTTGGTAAAGGTTAATCCCTCAAATTCCCGTTTTGAAGCCAGCCGGGTCCAACGAACTTGCCGTGACGTCAGATGTCCCTTCCCAGCCAACTTGCTAATCGGCAAACTAGCTATAGAACCATCTGCGACCAAATACAACCGATTCGTGTGTGGGTTATACCCCATACTTTGAACGTGACTACCGGGTCCGTGTTTCAAGACCTGATGGGTTAACCGAAAGTGAACGTGGTGCCGACTAACTGATCCTTGATAGATGTAAACTGTCTGGGATGTTGGTCGACTCCAAAAGTACGCCCGTCCTCGCCGATCAAAGGCTAACACATGCCCACCAGGTACGGCAAAATGCCACGTCTTTAATCGAAATCGAATCTGGTAGCGCGTTTTTAACGTTTTCGGATTAATTTGGTTAATATAACCATATTGATTAATCGGCGTTGCTGCCTTCTTTTCCCGATCGCACCACAGATATAATTGATGATTGTGCCCATTATAGGCCAAAGATTGGCCGTGTCCTGTCACAAACGCCGGACCGACTTTGACAGCGGCCTGCGCAGCCAATTTAGCTCCCACATGGGCCAAGTAAATGGTCTGCAGTTGCGTCGCCGATAAGCCGGTTTGCTTGAGCTTTTGCAAATCATACCGCACAATCCGACCGCGATTATGCCATGCCGTCGGACAATACAAGACGTATAGGTAACGCCCTGAAGTTGTGACACTTTGCGGATTTCCCCATGCCTGACCGTGATACCCTGGTAATGGCAGTTGGTACCACGTCTTGAATGTCACCGCCGCACCCCGGGATGATTTCATGATATTTCGTCCGTGTGGATGCGCCGCATGGGCATATTTTTTAGGTGCCGTCACATAATGCACCTGTCGATCATTGAGTGTCCGCTTGCGGCCAACACTGAGGGCCGACGACTTCTGATGATAAGTTTTAGCGGTCGCCACACTCAATGGACTGACGGTTAAGCACACCGTAGCTAACACAATCAACCACCGCTGTAACCTGAACATAACAGTCCCCTTCTTATCCTAACCTAGTTATCTTTAGTGTAACGCAAAATAAAAGCCACGCACCAAATAATCCGGTACGTGGCTCATCATTAATTCACTTAAATAACTTCTCGGGTAAATGGGTCCTTGGAAATACCTTCATCCAAAATCGCTTTACACCATTCCTTAGCGGAGAATAAGCTGTGGTCGCGGTAATTACCACAACTGTACTTATCTGTGCCTTGAACGTCCTTCCATTCCGTATCGTAAGCAATCCGATGCAAGGAAGCCTTCAATGCTTTAGCCACTTCTTCTGTCGATTGTTCACCCCAAGTAATCAAATGGAAGCCCGTCCGACACCCAAACGGTGAACAGTCAATGACACCGCTCATTTCATCACGGAGATATCCCGCTAATAAATGCTCGATGGTATGTAATCCGGCCGTCGGAATCGCGTTTTCATTTGGTTGGACGAGTCGTAAATCAAAATTCGAGATCACGTCACCCTTCGTCCCAGTTTCTCGCGTAATTAACCGAACATATGGTGCTTTAACGGCGGTGTGGTCTAACGTAAAACTTTCAACTTTTGCCATTATTGCCAACTCCTTTGTTATGATAGATGCTCATGGACCGCTAAGTTAGCGATTACATCTTTACTTTACACCTAAACGCCCCATCACGGCTACTATTCCCTCAGATAGCCAACTGGCGCCGTAGAAAATCAACAATCAACGTCACAATCTCTGGCTGCATAAATTGTTCATCCATGTGTTGTGCATGCTCAAGTTCAATTAAATCGGCCGTTACCTCTTTTGCCGTTAAGCACTGGTAAAATTGGCGGCTATCTTCAATAGGGACCACTTCATCATCCGTACCATGTAACAGTAAAAAGGGCACCGTCGTCGCCGTTACAAAGTGTTGGGGATCAGCCTGAGCCACCAAGTCGGCATGTGTCTCTGGATCGGCGCCTAAAATATTTCGATAAACGAAATCAAAATCGTTCGTGCGACTCCCCTGTTTAGCCGATAATAAATTGACGACCCCATACCACGGTACTGCCGCTTGAACCTCACTGGTATAATCCAGATACTGGCCTTCGTCAAACTGAGACAGGCCATTCGTCACAGCAACCATACTAGCTAAATGGCCCCCAGCGGATTCGCCCATGACCACTATCCGATTCGGATCAATCTGATACGTGGCGGCATGCGCCTTCATATACCGAATGGCACTCTTCGCATCCACTAACGGTGCTGGCCAAATCGCCTGGTTACTATTGCGGTAGGCTACACTGACCACCACAAAACCCGCTCGCACAAAATCAACTAGGTTCGGCAAATGGACGTTGTGGTCAACTGCCATCCAGCCACCACCACCAAACCAAAAGATCACGGGTAACGCCTGATTAGCGTGTTCAAACGGCCGCATGACGGTTAACTTGAGATCTAACGTGGCGTGTCCTAGCCATCCCGGAACCTGAGCATAGGTCACATCGGTATCCTGCCAGAGGCCACTACGCGTCGGTGTAACTTGAATCGTCTTTTTCAACTGAAACATCCTCCCCAAAAACAACTTATTCGACCGATAAAGAAACCGGTTACGAAATTAATCTCAGTGTACCATGCCGCCAAAGTGGCACCAAGCACTTGGCCTAAAAAAGCACTGATGACCGCGTCATCAGTGCTCGTCAGTTGCCTTTTGGGCAAGTGTTTGCCGTAGTTGCCAAATGTGCCAACCGATAATTAAGATACTAACATCACCCAAAATCGTCCCAACCCCAATTAATAAATTGCCGGTAGTCGTGACCATCAAGCCAGCGGTCCCAGTGAATCGCGCCAGTAATGCCAATAACGTAGTAATCCACAAGCTCCCCAATACCGCCGGGAACCAGGACGTGACATGCCGTCGGTGATGCCACCACGTGAAACCCGTCACCACTAAGGCAAACCCCACTAATACTAGACTGCCACCGCCACGCGGAAAGTACACGAGTCCACGCGCTGGGACGGTCTTAGCAGCAATGCCCATCGCAACCAGTAGCACAACCACAATGGCAAGCCAGCTTAAGACCCGCCGTCTCAGCGTTGCCTGCCGGGTAACGCCCAGACCAACCACCATAGCAATGACAAACAGACCAAATTGCACGGCCACCAACAACCCTTGTAATGGTATTGCCGGTAAGATAATGGCTGGCAGAATGCCGCTAGAAATGAAAATCAACACGGGCACCAGTAAATCCCAAGTCAACCATTGCGGCTTGGTTCGCGCCGGTTGTCCCATCTTGGCAGCCACTGTCTCCGGATCACCGCCATAAAATTGGGCCGCAGTCTGTTGGGCCGATTGCGCCACGATTAGACTTGGCAATAATTCCCGTAAGTGTTGTTGTAGCGTCGCCTCATCTTTAAATTTAGGTTGTTGTCGTAGCGCCACCACTAACGCATCCCAGTAGGCTTGGTTTTGTGGTGATAATTGTTGCCGTAAAGCAGCATTTTGCGCCGTCACGGTCAGATGTTCTGTCACACTCATCGCGCCTTTCTCTTTCCTTGTTAACTTCATCATAGAAAATTGCTGACTAAAACGCCACTAATTTCTCTAATCAATCATCGAATGACCATACCCAGACTAAAACCGCCAAAGGCCAATAAGAGACCACCAATAACGCTAGCACTCAGGTAGCCCAGCATCGCTAGATATCGCCGTTGGTCAGCTAACATCACTAATTCATGGCTAAAGGTCGAATACGTGGTAAACCCACCCAAGACGCCAGTACCAACTAATACCATCGTTGTTTGATCCCAATGCCATCCCGTAATTAATCCCAGAATCAAACAGCCCAACCAATTAATCAAGAGCGTTGCTAATGGCCACTGATTGCCATACAGTGACTGAACTAAGCGCGTCAGTCCATAACGGCCTAATGCCCCCACAGCCGCGCCTAATCCAGCCACCACAACCATCACTCTTCCTCCACGCGGAAGGTCCACCACCGCCGCGCTGTCCAGACACCTAACCAACTGCACAATAAGCCTCCTAGTAAAGTGGCTGACAGGTAGGCAGCAGCTATCCCCCAATGCTGCCCATTAAGTAAGCGAACTGTCTCGACGCTAAAGGTTGAGAAGGTCGTAAACGCACCAACGCCACCAACCCCTAGACCAATCGTTACTGCTTCTGGCCAGTGTGCCGTGAGGCGCTTGGCATGGGATAGCCACGCTAACACGCCACAACCCACTAAATTAATCAGTAAGGTTGCCCACGGAAACCCAGTGGTTGCCGGCATGGCCTGCCCCACTAAATAACGACTACTGCCGCCAATAAATGCAAAAATCATAATCGAAAATCCCTTTGCCACAGTGTACGCTCCTCTCAAAAATGCCTATTTATTATACCAAAAAAGCCGCCATCTCGGCGACTTTTCACAATAATCAGTGGGTTTTAACAACTAAGTCTAAAGCTGATTGCAGCCGGGCTTGCTGTTCAGCAGTCAACGACTCATCGACCACACACTGCTTGACGTTTTCGGCCACAACCACACCCATCATCCGCTCAACGCCTGATCGGACGGCGGCCAATTGCGTTAGGATTTCTTGACAATCGCGGCCTTCATCAACCATTTTTAGAATTCCTTGCAGTTGACCATCGGCCCGACGCAAGCGATTCTTTAATTGATTCGCCGTGGTTTGAACCATTACGCCGTTACCTCGGTAAGCTTTTCATCCAGATACTTCTTCAGTGCAGCCTTGGGGTGAAAACCAACGACCTTCTCCGTTGGCATCCCGTTTTTAAAAATCACTAACGATGGAATGCTCATAATTCCCAGTGATTGTGCCAGTTCTTGATTCTGGTCAACATCAAGTGAAGCAAACTTAACTTGATCACCATACGCCTGATCTAGATCCTCTAAGACCGGGGTCTGCATCTTACATGGCCCACACCAATCGGCCCAAAAGTCGACAACCGTAACGGCTGTATCGTCACCAATATGTTCAAATTCCTTGCTTGTAATTGCTTGCATTTGGCTAAATCCCCCTAAAAAGATATTCAATACCCGCAGTATACCCCAAGGGGTATTTTCTGTCACTCTTTTTAAACTAAAAAAAGGCCGGCATTCACACGCCAGCCGACTTTATTCATTTTAATCCGTTTCCGTTGCTTCTGAATCTGGATCAATCCCAGCCGTTAAGCGTGGGTGGTTATTCCCTCGCTTAACTTCCTTTTCAACTGCCTGTTGTGCAACTAAATTCAAGTAGTTAAATGGATCATCAAAGTTTGGGTTGAATAGCATATCAACGAATGCTAAATCATCAATCGTATTGCGATTTTGAATTGCAATCGAAATCGCATTAGCCGATTGCGCCACTTCATGCTCACTGAAGAGTTGAGCGCCTAGAATCCGACGATTTTGCCGGTTATAAACCAAATTAATCGTCAAGTCATCTGTCGTTGGCATATAAGTTGGCCGCCAAGTTCCTTCAAACGTGACTTGGTCGGCATCCATTCCGGCTTCTTTGGCATGATCAATCGTGAGTCCCGTTGAGGCCAACGTGTGACCGAAGATGTTCATCGCTGAAGTCGCTTGGGTCCCCATATACCGTTGAATGTTGCCAAAAACATTGATCCCGGCTAACATCCCTTGCCGAACCGCATTGGTTGCCAATGGTGTGTAAGCTGGCTTGCCAGTTGGGTTAAAGTTAACAACACTCGCATCCCCACAAGCAAAAATATCTGGATTAGACGTTTGGACATAATCGTTAATAATGATGGCCCCGTGACGGTCCATTTCAACTTGTCCTCGCAGTAATTCCGTGTTAGGAACAAAACCCGTGCAGACAACTGCTAAATCAGCTACGTAGTCGCCGTCATTCGTTTCAATCACCAATTCGCCATTATCATTACCCGTAAATGAAGTGACTCGGTGATTCAACGACACCTGAACGCCCTGTTTTTTAAGCATATCTACAATCCGATCAGATAAGCTCTTATCAACATAATGGTTCAAGATAATATCGCGGGATTGAAATAATTGGACGTCGTGACCCGTCCGAGCATAGCTTTCTGCCAATTCCGTTCCAATATACCCTGCACCAATAATGGCAATTCGTTTGTTCCCTTTAGCCGCTTCATTAATCGCTACTGCTTGTTCATAGTTCTTGCATAGCATGACCTTATCTTCATCAATACCGAAGATTGGGGGAACTGTCACCGTTGACCCCGTTGCCATAATCAGTTTGTCGTAAGTGTCCGTTGAAACGTCACCGTTTTCCATATTTACGACATCAACCGTCTTCTCTGCCGAATCGATCTTGATGACATTGCGCCGGGTTAATACCTTCGCACCGGCCGCTTCCAACTGCTCAGGTGAAGAATAGAACATGTCCTCGAGATGCTTAACCTGACCATCCAAGAATAGAGAAATCCCACAAGACAAGAACGACACGTTATCATGTCGCTCATAAATAGTCACGTCGGTTTCCGGATGATCGCGTAAAATTTGTAACGCTGCATTAGTACCAGCGTGTGTACTACCAACAATGATGACTTTCATGTTTACCCTCCTGTATGAAAAACAATTCTATGGTTAGTCTACTTGAAAGTTAGTGAAAGATAAATGACTTTGTCTTAAAAAATAGCGCAGCACAGCCGTTTTACTCACACTTTTATTAAAATGGCTATAATTCGTGCAATTGGCACTAATGTTTTTGTGTATATTTGATCATGTTAATCGTCAGCCCAATTGTGACAGATTGCATCAGTCTAGCGAATTGGGCCCTGCCACTTGAATGGTTTAATTCCGTTAGTGCACAACTGTCTAAGCCTATAACTTATATGAGTTATGTTTTTTCTCATGATCTTAGCTTAATTATCTGCAAGTGACTTCCCTTGGTAAATCCCAATTTAGCCCCATTTTCGTGTATTTGACCTTAGGTTCATTGGTAGCCGAACTCGTCAGCTAATTCCTCTAGCCATTTTTAGTAAAGAGTTACAATTTGCTTGTGCATTAGAAGGGAAGCGACTATGATACCGGTAGTTAGTTCGTGATACGTTCTGACCTTAAGCACTGTGATAGATGATAGGAATCACTGTCTATAGATGCACTCCCCCCAAAACAAGTGATTTATTAACAGATTCCTAATAAGGCCCTGAGTAATCCGCATGTTACTCAGGGCCCTTTCTATGTCAAAAAACGCATGACTGATCTCAAGAAAGCTAGCTGTCATGCGTTTTATACTGATTACTCATTGTCCGTCAATCAGTTGTTTGTGTCGCCAGTTGCTTAACTTTTATGCAACCATCTGCTGAGTCCTAACTTGCAGACGATCCCGGTAACTGGCTAGGTAGCAGGCCCGGTTCTGTAGCTATCTTCGCGTTTACTAATGCCCCATGCTTAGTTGCTTTAATGGTCAGATAATCACACGATTGCGGGCCATGTTTATTATCATTAAATTTATAAAACCAATCAATTGCACCTAATTCAGTTAGGAGGTACACTACAAGCAAGTTAGTGGTAACCAACGCTTGCCATTAGCGATGTTGACTCAATTCATAATACACTTATTTGCGAGCAGTCTAATGCACTCCCCCAAAGTACTTGATTCCTGCTCGTAACCCCCTCAAGCCACGACCTTATCGTGGCTTTTTTATTAGTCCAGTATCTGAATACCAACGCCAATCAACCCAGGACCGGTGTGCACCCCTAGGGCCGGAGAAACATCACCTGCGTACCACTTTAAGACATTGGGGTGGGCCGCTTGGAGTTTTTCCAGAACCGCCTGGCGTAACTCAGGGTCCGCACCGTCACAGACAGCCACATTCACCCGCTTAGCTGTTCCAATTGTTGTTGCCACTAAATCTAGTAATTTAGTAATGGTTCGCTTTTCTCCCCGAACCTTCGCAATCGGGTAATAAACGCCTTCAGGATCGCAAGAAATGATGGGCTTAACATTCAACAATGTCCCAGCCATACCAGCTACACGTCCAATTCGACCACCAGCTTGCAGATACTTCAGGCTAGGGACATAGAAGAACACTTTCGTTTGCGCTGTCACCCGCTCAACCTCCGCTACAATCTGTTCAAAGGTTTTCCCCTGTTCGCGCAATTCAGCCGCGTAAATAGCCGCAAATCCACTGCCGATCCCGACACTACGCGTATTCACCACGTGCACAGTAAGTGGTGAATCCTCAGCTAAGAGTTGCGTCTCCTGATACGTTCCCGACAATGCAGCCGAGATACAGACCGCAATCACATGTGTATACCCCGACGCCTGAATCCGTTCTAGGGCATCTAAAATCCGTTTGCCAGTGGGACTCGCCGTTGTGGCCTTCTCTGTAGCCTGTCGCCGGTAAAATTCGGTTGGGGTAATCGTAACCCGGTCTTCATATACGCGATCACGAAAGACTACATTCATGGGCATCAGAGCCATGTCGGCTGCCTCAAGAACCTCAGCGGGAACGTCTGAACACGAATCCACTAGGATAGCGATTTTTTCTGTTTTCATAGTAGTTACCTCATTTCTCCTAGTAACGGTTTTTGATGTTGAGGATATTATAACGCAATCATCTGGTTTTGAAAACTAGATGATCTATTGTTCATACTAGAAAATAATTCTTTGATTAGCGTCTAAGCCATGAGCGACCGCCCCCTAGCGATCCCTAATCATCTGAAAATTTTTATTATCCCCATTTTAGCGAAATCGAATTGAATCATAACGTTAAAACAATGAATTTGTTTAGTAACTATCTTTAAGGCGTAGCTGGGTTCCAAATACTAAAGTTGATCTACCAAACATGGAAACGGCACCACACTTTTCTCAAGTACTAGCCTAAACTTCACTAGCCAATCTAAGAGATCATCTTTTCATATAAAAATATTTTTGGTAAGCCAAAAATTATTACCAGTGTGGTTGACTTTACGGCAAAATAGCCTATACTTACGGGTGGAATTAAAACGCGCACTGAGCGTTGGTCACGGTTTTTTTGCCATTATTCGCACTAACAATGCCAACGTTGACTCGCGTTTACCCGGAAAGGCAGATGTCACTCGACAACCTGAATTTCTAAGCCAATAGAAAAGAGGGATTTTATGAAAAATCATGAAACCGATACGAAAACCAAGCACCATATGATCGAATCAACCGGTAGCGGTCAAAAGAGTTTAGATGAAGTCAATGGGACTGTAGAGGTCCCCCAAAACGCCGGATTTTGGCGCACACTGATGGCCTACACTGGACCCGGTGCTTTAATTGCCGTGGGTTATATGGACCCTGGTAACTGGATTACGTCAATTGCCGGTGGGGCTCAGTATAAGTACACTTTGCTGACCGTGGTCCTGCTCTCTAGTTTAGTTGCCATGCTACTACAAGCCATGTCTGCCCGACTGGGGATTGTCACTGGTAAGGATTTGGCGCAACTCACCCGGGAACATACGGGTAAGCGCACCGGCTTTGCATTATGGATTATTACTGAGCTGGCAATTATGGCCACCGATATTGCTGAAATTATTGGGTCGGCCATCGCGTTAAAGCTCCTGTTCGGGTTCCCGTTAATTGTCGGGATTATCATTACCGCGATGGATGTCTTAGTCCTATTGGTCTTAATGAAACTCGGTTTCCGCAAAATTGAAGCCATTGTGGCAACATTAGTCGCCGTGATTCTCTTTGTCTTCTTATATGAAGTCATTCTGGCTCAGCCACACATGGGTGAAGTGCTTAAGGGCTACTTGCCATCCAGCACGGTAGTTACCAACCACGGTATGCTCTACCTGTCACTCGGGATTGTTGGGGCGACCGTCATGCCGCATGACTTGTACTTGGGGTCTTCAATTTCGCAAACGCGAAGCTTCGACCGCAAGAATCGCAAGAGTGTGGCCCAAGCAATTAAATTCACGACGATTGATTCAAACATTCAACTAACACTAGCTTTCGTCGTTAATAGCTTGCTATTAATCTTAGGGGCAGCCCTATTCTTCGGTACCAACAGTGACTTAGGTCGATTCGTCGACTTGTTCAACGCCTTAAGCGACAGTCAAATTGTCGGTGCCATTGCCAGTCCCATGCTGAGTATGCTGTTCGCGTTAGCCTTGCTATCGTCTGGACAAAGCTCGACCATCACGGGAACCCTGGCTGGTCAAATCATCATGGAAGGGTTCATTAACCTGAAGATGCCACTATGGGCTCAACGGTTAATCACCCGGCTACTCTCCGTAACCCCCGTGATTATCTTTGCCATTATTTACCACGGTAATGAAGCCAAGATTGAAGACCTACTGACCTTCTCTCAAGTGTTCTTGAGTATTGCGTTACCATTTGCGATGATTCCACTCGTTATCTTTACCAGCAGTAAGAAGCTGATGGGTGAGTTTGCAAACCGAACTTGGAGTAAGATCCTCGGTTGGATTATTGCGGTCATCTTAATTATTCTAAATATTTATCTGATTTTAAATACCTTACACATCGTTCAATAGCTTATGAGTCCAGCCATTCTGGTTGGACTTTTTTTATACCATCCAGGGTATGACAAATGGGATGATCTAGTCGACTATCGACTAAATCATCCCATTTTTTAGATATTTAATTAAGCGCGTTGACCACCGTCAACCGTAAATTCGGCACCGTTGGCAAATCGTGATTCATCGCTACCAAGGTAAACACAAACTTCACCGATATCTTGTGGTTGCCCCATGTGACCAACTGGAATCGTCGCAATAATCTGTTGACGAGCGGCTTCCGGTACAATCGAAGTATCAATCCACCCGGGATGAACCGAGTTAACCCGAATGTCAATGCCCCGTTGCGCCAGGTTCAGGGCCGTCGCGTGAGTTAACAAGCGACTCCCCCCTTTACTAGCAGAGTACGCTGGGGCCATCGGCAAACCAACTAAGCCCGCGACAGAAGACACATTGATGATGGAACCTTTGGCATCTGCCGTCTGCTTCATTGCCTTAATGGCGGCCTTTTCGCCCAAGAAGTTAGCCGTCAAGTTGACGTCAATGACCTTCTGCCAATCAGCTAAGTCCAAGTCCTCAATAGCCGTATTAACGCCACCAATTCCGGCATTGTTCACGAGAATATCCACCCGGCCAAATTTGGCAATGGTGGCATCAATCACCTTTTGCCAGTCAGCTTCTTTGGACACATCCTGTTGAACAAACAGACTGACATCGTCACCAAACTTGGCAACGGCCGCATGCCCGCCATCCACATTATGGTTAGCGGTTACCACAACTTTAGCGCCTTCACGCACATAACATTCAGCGATGCCTAACCCAATACCAGCAACGCCGCCGGTAATAATTGCCACTTTATCTTTCAAACGATCTGTCATCATCTATCACCCTTTCAATTCATTCTTGTTCAGGGTATCACATTGCGGTGAGAAAATGAAAGAATTTGCCTTGATTGTCGAATATAGCAGGTTTCACTCCAATAGGATTGAACAGCCCGTTCGCTAACCGTCCCTTGCTAAGCAATTGCAGTCAACTAAGCGTTGTCTACCTATCCCACCGTAAAATGATATTATTGATAAAAACACTATTAACCAGCTATTAAGGGAGGCCACCCTCATGGACATAGAGGAGATATATACACCATTAAACCGAACACTTCTAATCTCATTACACCCAGAGTACGTCAGCGCTATTATGAATCAGACCAAAATAATCGAGTACCGAAAGCGTTTTTTCAAAGACGCATTCCAGGCATTCGTCTGCACAACAGGCCCCAACGGCGGCATCGAACTTTTCATTGACTGTGACGCCCCAATTATTTCAAATGCTAGCAATTTAGCAACTATTGGTAGCTTGCTTCAAAATGATGACTATACCGAAATACACGATTACTTTAGCGACAATAATTCTGGCTTTATTATTCCAATAAAGTCTGCCGTATCTTTCCCAAAGATACCACGTAAGCACTTACTGAATGAATTTTCAAATTTCGTTGTCCCACAATCCTATCTCTTCTTAGACGATCCTAAAAAAGCCGATCTGCTCAAATTTCTCCTATCTATTTCATACAAAGATCATTGGACTTTGAACTGGGAAGACAAGTACAACAGTATCTCCCAGATCATTCAGTAGTGCTTCAATCGGTAATCATAGAAAAAAGCACACGATTGCCCGTGTGCTTCTTACCTAGACCAGCTGTACCGATTTAATTCGGTTGTACTCATCCATATATTCTTTGGCATTTCTGGTGACACCCGCAAAGTCATCATCGGCCGCTGGGGCAGTGAGGCCCCCGCCAGCACCAACCACTGCGGCCCCCGCAGCAAACCAATCTTCCATATTTTGGACATTGACGCCACCCGATGGCATCACATTCAAGTATGGGAATGGCCCGTGGTACTCTTTAATCGCCATCGTGCCAGCCATGGCGCCTGGGAATAATTTCACCACTTCAGACCCAAACTTCAAAGCCGTTTGAGCTTCCGTAATCGTATACGTTCCGGGAACATACGGCACTTGGTAAAGGTTGCACATCAGAGCCACATCTTTATCAAACGTGGGACTGACAATGAATTGCGCACCAGCAATAATCGCTAACCGGGCGGAGGTGGCATCTAACACCGTCCCGGCACCAACAACGACTGCGCTTCCAGCATACTTGTCGACCAACTCACCAATAACGGTATCAGCATGGGGCACACTATACGTTAACTCCAATCCCGTAACGCCACCGGCAATGACCGCATCCGCCACTTTCACGGCCTTAGTGGGGGTCTCTGCACGAATAACCGCAATCACACCGGTATCAATCATTTTATTTAATAATTCCGCTCGTTTCATTAGATAATCTCCTTCTGCTAACTTAATGCCGCCTGGGCTGCATAAAATTGGGCCAATTCACGCGGCGTTGGATACCCATCGTTATCTCCTGGTGACGTAACCGCCAAGGCGCCAATGGCACAACCACGTTTCACGGACTCGGACAGTGTGTGACCCTCAATCAAACTAGAAATTAGCCCCACGGCAAAGCCATCCCCGGCCCCAACCGTATCGACGACGGAAGCCACATGGAAGCCCGTAACCACTTCTTGGTGGCCATCACGTTGCTTAATCAACGCACCGTCAGGCCCCAGCTTCACAATCACGGCTTGAGTCACGTCACTCTGTTGCAGATAAAAGTCCGCAATTTCATTAGGATCACGCGACCCCATCAAGATTTCACCTTCACCAATTCCCGGCATAACGATATTCGCTTGTCGGGCCAACTCATTGGTTGTATCAATCATTTGTTGGCGACTGGCCCATAATGCCGGTCGTAAATTGGGATCAAACGTGACCAAGATCTGTCGTGCCAGCAATCGTTGCGTTAAGTCCTTCAAAACGGTCAAGTCATTGGCTGATAGTGCCGCAAAGATGCCCGATAGATGAGCCACCTTGACGCCGGTAAAATCAATGCGATCCAAGTTCTTCTGATCAAAGTTAGCTGCGGCCGAATTTTTACGAAAATAATATGTTGCTGGGTCGCCTTGACTGACCCGTTGTTTCAAGTAAAATCCCGTCCAAAAATGGTTACTCTGGCTGAGATACCGCGTGTTGATACCTGCTTTGGCAATCGCCTTCGTAATATATTGGCCAAATGGATCAGCCCCCACCGCGGAAATGTAATCGACGGAATGGCCTAACCGGGAAACGCCAATGGCCACGTTCAACTCAGCACCCGCTAAGAACTTATGAAAGCACTGGGCGTCAACTAGGTTAGCATCTAGGTCCTCAGCCGCGAAGACGGCCATTGGTTCACCAATCGTTAAAAATTCAGCCATAATTCATCACTTTCCTTACCTCAAATTTACTATTTAGCTGGGGTTGGGGTCTGCGCCGCTGCTGAGTGCGCCACGGTAACCTTGCCCTTTTTGACTAATCGACGGTAATACCACATGGTCACAATTGGTGTCAGAATAGCTGAAACTAACACGCTGGTCGCAACAATAGCCGTTGCGGAACCCGCCGTTGATTTAAACGCCGGATTCATCTGGGCAATCACGATAGGAACCGACACAGCGGCGCCAGCAGTCGATGAGGCGGCCCAGCCAGCCAAACCATCTGATCGAACGACGTAACGATCGAGTAAGTATAAAACGTATCCGGAAACAAAGACGACCAAGACCCCTACAAGAATGCCCACTAAACCTGATTGTAAAATCATGTCTAGGTTCAAACTATACCCAATGGTGAAGGCAAAGAATGGAACCAGTCCGCCTTGGAGGGGACTAAACAGGTCGCGCATGTCGTGATCTAACCCACCAACAATCATGCCTAACACAAATGGGACTAACGTTGAGACCAATGCCGGCCAGGGAAATGCGCCAATACCAGCTAGCCCCAAAGTAATCATCGTAAAGAAGGGCCCCGATTGAATGCTGAAGAAGGGATAAGCCGCGACATCAACATCTCGATTAGGAATTGTCGTCATTAAAGCGACATACAGCCCACCATTAGAAGCGTTGAAAGCGGCCAAGACGGCCAGCACTGACAATCCGGTAAAGACCCCGGTAGTCACCCCTTCCTTAGGCAAAATCATATTTAATCCCACCGCAATTAAAGCGGCTAGAATGACTTTACCAAGAAGAAGCGTGACCCCTTTGGCCGCAATTTTCCCAGAAGATTTCAAGTTAATATTTGTGCCAACTGCAAAGAAGAAAATAAAGAGAATGACCGACGTGCCAACCATATACGATCCGGTCACCCCAGTTAGGGCAACATCTGCTTTTGGCCAGATAGTGTGAATAATTGCGCCAATGACCAGCGGAACAACCATCATGCCACCAGGTATTTTTTCAATATTCTTTTTGATTTTCATCATATCTACCTGCACATTTCATTTTTTGAAAGATTTTTCACAAATTTGGCAAAAATAAATACAGAGTCAATGCTCTGCATCCATTTTTTAGTTGTTAACGAACTAAGTAGCCCCCATCAACCGGGATAATGGCACCATTGATATAGTTAGCCGCGTTGCTTGCCAGATAAACTGAAATACCCATTAGTTCGTAAGGTTCACCCCAGTGACCGGCAGCAATCCGACCCAAAATTTCATCATTACGGGCCTTGTCTGCACGAATTGGTGCCGTATTTGCGGTTTTAATATAACCGGGGGCAATCGCATTAACCTGAACGTTATAGGCTGCCATTTCGCTCGCAAACGCCTTAGTCAGACCAGCAACACCATGCTTAGCCGCTGTATAAGATGGAATGAATTTCCCACCTTGGAACGATAACATGGACCCAATATTGATAATCTTGCCGGATTTTTGCTTCGCGAACTCTTTAGAAGCCGCCAATGACATATGATAAACTGCCGACAGGTTAATCGCGATTACCTGATCCCAATCCTTATCCTTGGATTCTAGGATTGGGTTACGCTTAATCATCCCAGCGTTGTTAACCAAAATATCAATATGACCGAAGACGTCCATCGCCTTGGCGACAACCTTTTCAGCAATGCCATCTTCCGTCAAATCTGCTTGCATGAATTCAACCTTACGCCCACGCTTCTCAATTAATGCCCGCGTATCATCCCAACCTTCTTTACCAAAAGTCGGGATAAATATGTCAGCCCCAGCTTCAGCCATCGCAACCGCATAACCTTGGCCCAGACCAGTGTTCCCACCGGAAATAATCGCCACTTTACCAACCAAGCTAAACCAATCCATTTTGAACTGATTCAATGATTCTTGATTATGTTCAATCTCTTCACGGGACTGTGCCATAACGACATTCCTCCTTTAGTTAACGTAACTGATGCATATCAACCGCATCCATATCATCGTAAGTCTGGTTTTCACCACACATTGCCCAAATGAAGGCATAGTTCGTTGTCCCAACCCCACAGTGAATCGAGTAACTTGGGTTAACAACGGCTTGCTCTGGTTCCAACCAAATGTGCTTGGTATTTTCTGGCGTTCCCATGAAGTGGGCAACTCGAGTATCGTCAGCGCCAAATTCAATGTAGAGGTACGTTTCCATTCGCCGAGCATGGGTGTGCGCTGGCATCGTATTCCAAGAGTTCCCTGGTTCCAATACGGTGTATCCCATTTGTAACTGGCAGGTATCCATAATGGAGGCGTCGATATACTTATGAATGGTCCGCTTGTTCATATGCTCTTGATCACCCATTGGCATCGCAATCGAGTCTTTATACGCCAATTTCTTCGTGGGATAAGCACGGTGGGCTGGTGTCGATACGACATAAAACTTGGCTGGATTCTCAGCATCCACGGACTCAAACTTAATTTCTTTAGTTCCCATGCTAATGTAATAGCCATCATGGGGGGCGATTGTATCTTCATGACCGTCAATCGTGACTTTACCATCACCACCGATATTGATGAAGCCCAGTTCACGACGTTCTAAGAAGTACTTAACCCCTAGCTCTTTATCTAATTTGATTTCAAGTGGTTGATCGGTTGGCGTCACACCACCAAAGATCATCCGGTCGTTATAAGTATAGGTCAGTAAGATATCACCCGGATTAAAAATCTTTTCCATTAAGAACTGATCACGTAATTCATCCGTATTGTAATGATCAATATCCTTAGGACTATGTGCATATTTCGTTACCATATTAAATGCCATGTGTGTTCCCTCCGGTTTTCTTATTTAGAAATCATATTTCCTTTTTGACAATTTCAATATATGCCCCTTCAGCAAAAAAATCAAGGGCCAACTAGCATGTTTTTAGAAAACGTTTTCAAGAATCCCGTTGTAGCAGGGTTTAGTCCATACTTTATTTTTTCTTTATTGGACATATCATTTCCTATCGCTCAACACATTACAAATTAATTTTTTTGAGTCACTCCGAACAATTGAAAGCCGCCAAGCACGGCATTAATAATGCGATGGCATTTTGTGCACCATCTGGCAATATTGACCTAGCCGATAATTGCTGTAATACTTACAGAGCTAAGACGTTAGGAGATAATACGATGAATTCAAAAAAGATTCACATTGACCCGCAGGAATTTGCCTATCACTTTGTTGACTCAATCAGTAAAGGTGACGTATCCAAGGCAAATATGCAGACTAAGGCAAAAGAACAGCTATTCGCATACTTAACTGCCTATGTTTTAATTGAACAATTCAATACATCTGAAGCTAGCGAATTCCTCGATGATGCCAGTAAGAAAGTCGAAGACCTGTCGATGAAAGAATTTCTACGGTTGGTTTCACAACGCTCGGACTTTAGTCCCTTAAAAAAATAATTTTTCCGACACAAAAACACTGATCTCATCAATGATTGGCTTCACAATTGATGGTTAATCAGTGCTTTTTTAATTTGACAGATTGAATTGTAAGCGATTACGATAAGCGTGCTTTTAAAAAAGTGGAGGTGTTTTTCATGAATAAACAACAGATTGTTCTCAATACACTCGTTTTTAACCAACAGCACCTGGCTGGCGAATCACAACTTAACATGCTACAACGGATCGTTCATTTGGGAATTGCCCAAGCAGAGGTTCGCCGCGAATTTTTCTCTGATCCACTCAAAGAGGCGCCTGCAATTAAGGACTTTGTCCGCGAAAACCACTTAACGTTATTTTATAGTGTTCCGGAAAAAATCTTTGATTCCGCTGGGACACTTAACCCCAATCTCCCTACATATTTTGCTGAGGCCCAAGCCATGGGGGTTCACGCCCTCAAAATGAATATTGGTCATTTTGCAGCATTTACTGGTGATCTAACAACGGCTTTATCCCCCTATGCTAACTCAGAAGTTGAATTTAACGTTGAAAATGACCAGACAATTGCTAACGGAAGTTCTCAAAATATTCTCACTTTCCTAACTGCCGCCAACGCCGCTGGTGTTAATATTCAATTTGTTTTTGACTTAGGTAACTGGCGATTCGTTAATGAAGACGAGTTGGTCGTGGCCGATAAGCTCAGCGAATTTACCCGCTATATCCACGTTAAAAATGTTCAACTTAAATCATCGGGTGCAGCCACGGTGGTTGCCTTAGACCGTGGTATTATCGACTGGCAGCAGGCACTTCAAAAGCTACCAAATGATGTTCCCGTCGCCTTAGAGTATCCGGCTACAACTACTGAAATCCAACATGGTATTGCGCTTCTGAGCGATTATCACTAGCGCTCGGCTCACCAATTTTGGCACTTCTAGCGTCTTCATAACGCTTCCATTTACTTTTAATCGCAAAATGCGTAATATTAGGTCATAAGCATTTCTTATTCGGAAATTATGGAGTGAACCAGTATGCCAGAAACCAAATTATATGGTACGGTCCTTGTACGGGCAAAAGAAATCATGGACTTTATTGCACAATCAGAAACTAATCCCACTTTGAAAGAAATCAGTCAGGGGATCGATATGACCAGCTCGACGGTGTTAAAGATTTTAACGACCCTGGATGTTCTCGGGTTCGTTACCCGAACTGGCGATGGTAAAAACTATCAGTTAGGCATGGAACTTTTTCGCTATGGTCAACGGGTTGCCGAAGATTTCGATATTCGTGATATGGCTCGTGGTCCCCTTTCAAAATTACGCGATCAGACTTCAGAAACCATTAACTTGGGGGTCATTGCCCATCATCAAGTAACGCTAGTGGAAAAGTACGAAAGCCCCCAAAGTGTCAATCTCAAATCACATATCGGCGGTAGTATGAACCTTTATTCTTCTTCCATGGGTAAAGCGATGCTTGCAACTCTGGATGACAGTGCGCTCGCGGATTATTTAGATCAGGTACGACCACTACAACAGATTGGTCCCAATACGATTACGTCAGAGACTGCTTTGAAACAAGATCTCACGCGTATTCGTCAACGCGGTTACTCGATTGATAATGAGGAAAACGAACCCGACGTGTATTGTATTGGATTTGCCTTAGTCAAGGCTAATCACCTATATGGCGCCTTTTCAATCACCACACCGAAATATCGCATGTCGCCAGAGCGGCAAGCCACTTTTATTGACCTTGCTAAAATCGCGCAGGCCAGTATTGTGCAATCCCTATAACGTCAAAAAAAGCCGCCAGCACTTTTATGCTAGCGGCTTTTTTACTCGCTAAAACTTATGTGGCAGAACTAATCCGCCGGCTTCATTATCATTAGGATGCTCACGTTTAACCACTAACTCTTGGTTAACAAAGCTGGAGATCCCCGTCTGACCCAATTCGCGGCCAAAACCAGATCTCTTCACACCGCCAAATTCTAGTTCTGGTAAGGAACTGAAGAACGTATTGACAAAGACCATGCCTGTTTCAATTCGTGAAGCCAATTCAGCACCAGCTTCTGCACTACCCGCAAAGACAATGCCACCTAAGCCGTAGTCCGCATCATTTGCCAAAGCCACTGCTTCGTCATCATCAGCGACCTTGTAGACCTGGGCGACCGGTCCAAACATTTCTTTACCATAGGCGGGGTTATCTTTGGTGATGTCCGTCAAAATCGTTGGCATAAAGAATTGCCCGTCACTGTCAATCGGTTCATGAACGTAATAGGCGGTTGCACCGTTCGTCAATGCCTCATCAACTTGCTTCTGTAACTTTTCTTTTGCCTTACGTGAATTCATCGGCGCCAAGGTTGTTTTGGGATCCATCGGGTCACCCATCTTAACGGAAGCAAAGGCTGCCTTTAAGGATTCTAGGAATTCATCATAGTGGTTAGCGGTAACGATAAAGCGCTTAGATGACGTGCAGACTTGCCCAGCATTATATAACCGTGCCCGAGGCGCAATTGCCTTAACATCGTCCATATTGGCATCGTGAGCGACGATGAACGCATCTACCCCACCAAGCTCCATTGTTGTCTTTTTCAAATGCTTACCAGCCTCTTCGGCTACGGCAACACCACCACGTTCTGAACCGGTTAAAGCGACACCTTGAACCCGTTTATCAGCCACCACCGTTGATACTTGATCATAGGATAAGAACAAGTTCTTTAGCGCACCGGCCGGCGCACCAGCGCGCTTGACTGCGTCTTCAAACGCCAAAGCCGCAGCTGGCGTGATTGCCGCATGCTTATACACAATCGGATCGCCAACCGCAAAGTTAGGCGCGAAGATCCGCATCATTTGGTAGTATGGGAAATTCCATGGCTCGATGGCCATCAATACACCCAACGGATGATTCTCAAGCTGTGCGTCACCGGAAATTGACTCAATTTTCCGTGGTTTTAATAAATCTTCAGCGTGCTCTGCGTAGTAGTCCGCAATCATCGCACATAATTGGACTTCACCCTGCGCTTCAACGAATAGTTTGCCCATCTCTGTGGTCAACACTTTCGCCAGATCGTCCGTTTCATCGCGGAAAATTTGTGCTAATTTCCGCAACACGGGAATCCGACTGCTAACTGGGTCATTACGCCATTGTTTATAAAGTTTTTGTGCTTGTGCCAGACTCGCTTCAATCTCGTCAGCGGTCGCATTTTCATAGGTCTTTACCACTTCATTCGTATAAGGATTGGTCGTTTGATATGCCATCGTTTATTTCCTCCTTAATGGGGCCCGCCAGTTTCACAAGATGCCCCTTACAGACATGACTATACTAGTCAAATCGCCCAAATACCACCGTTTTGTTTGTGATAATTAGTTCAAATAATTAGTGAAACTAGCTTATTTAACCGTTTTCAACCGGTTGCATTTTGGCAAAAATAAACCACAAAAAAAGTTGTCAGTTTCCTGACAACTCGTTTTGACTAACTTAACTTCCAACGGTCCAAAATACCATTGAATAATCGATTAGCGGTGGTAATTTGGTCCAAGACCGTCCGCGGACTCGCCGTGAAGTTATCATTGGCCCATTTATTAATGATGCCTAACGCCCCAGCAGCAATAAACTCTGCCGACGTTTCAATCACATCTTCTTTTAAATAACGATACTCTGGCATTGCGTGAAGCAAAATGGATAATCGTGCTGCCACAAATTCATTCGTTGATTGCCGCCAAACCCCATCATCATAAGGGTAAGCATTTAAGAAAATCTTTGAATTATCAGCGATCCGTTCCAGTAATTGAATTACTGCTGGACGCCAATTCTCTAAGGTCAAGGCAACTGGTTGTTCGCGTCGAGGTGACTCCACTATGAAGTGCTCGTATACAAATGCCAGTAGTTCATACTTATCGGCGAAATAGTAATAAAACGTCTTTCGATGAACTTCAGCCTCGTCCGCAATTTCACGAACCGTGATCTTATCAAACGTATTGTGGTTCAGCAACGAAGCCAAGGCCTCCGCAATCCGCTCCTTAGTTTCTGATGCAGCCATCGTGATACCTCCAATCATTCATACACCATCGTATATTTAGCGTTAAAAACCACTAGTTTCCCCCCAGAAGCTAGTAATCTTAACTAACGTCCTAAGCTGACTAAAATTATACGCGTTTCAGCGAGAGAAGAAACCCCTTTTGTGAAAAAACTCGTTTAATCATTGACCGATTATGCATGTTGATAATCGTCTTTATCGGCCCTTGAACAGCCTTGATTATAGCACAATTAGCCCCAAAATTGTGCCATAGTTTTGCACACAATTAATTATTATTTCCCAAACTTAATATTTTTCCTTAAGCCAGCGGAACTTGCTCATAACCAGCCGCTAAGCTGCCTTCTAATTGCAACAGCGCTCGCTTACGGTCCAAGCCGCCGGCATACCCCGTTAATGCCCCATCGCTCGCCACTACCCGATGACAGGGAATCACTAGACTAATCGGATTATGTCCAACTGCCCCGCCAATAGCTTGGCCCCCGACAAAGTGGCCTAACTGCTCGCTAAGTTGGGTCGCTAACTGACCATAAGTCAGCACCGTACCATAAGGAATTTCCCGTAATTGCTGCCAGACCGCTTGGCGAAACGGCGTTCCCTGTGGACGGACTGGAAAATCAATGGCTGGCTGATCACCCGCAAAATAGGCATCCAGCCACGTTTGCACCCGGGTAAAAATCGGTCGGTCACTAATAACCGTTAGTTTAGGCAAGGTGCTACCATAATACTTTTGATCGGTAAACCACAGGCCCATCAAGGATAGCCCATCTGACATCGCGGTAACTGGCCCTAGTGGCGTCGTTAATTGCTTTTGTAGCATCCCGCTCCCCCCCCTTTTTCTCTGTATTTTACCATTAAACCGCCACTGGAACAAAATCAAACCGTAAGCGTAAATTAATCTCAACTACGCGTAATAAGCCTGTTTGCCGACCGTGTACAGATTATAAACTGCCCGACCATCATTAATTATTGAGTTCAGTATCCCCCTCTATCGGTGCTAAAGACCATCACAAATCTCCTCCTAATTAAACACCAAAAAGCCCCTCGAAAATCTGTTTGATTTCGAGGGGCTGATCTTTACAATTAATCGTATCGATATTGCTTCTATTCTGTTAGTTTTTTTAGTGATACAGATCGAAACGGCCTTTAGCTAACGTCGTGCTCAAGTGCGCACTTTCCATCAGTGAACGGTCGGTAATGACCTTCTTCAAGGCTGAGGCTAGGTAACCGTGCACCTTTTTATTGCTACTGAAGATTTCACCAATCCCGTCACGATCGCTCAAGGAAGCAACCGTACCGCTGGATTTGTAAACAAATGGACGGGTCTCATGACCACGTAACATCAGGCCAATGTTCTTGGCCGCATGCGCCCCACAAGCCAGTGCAATCTGGGCAGTCGTTGGATATGGTCGATTACTTTGCGGGTCCATCACTGCGGCAACGTCACCAATCACGTAAACTTCTGGATGGCCTTCTAGACTCAAATCGTCCTTGACCACTACCCGGTTTCGTCGTTGTTCAAAACCAGAATCAGCCATCACGTGTGAGCCACTGACCCCCACCGTCCAGACAATGGTATTAGCAGCAACTTCATGCTCCTGTTCATCATCCGTGTTCTTGTCCTTGTAGACCACTGCCCCCGGTTTGATTTCCGTAATGGCTGCGCCTAACTTCATTTCGATATTGTGCTTTGCCATAAATTTCATGGCGTAATCTGCCAAGGATTTATCAAACATTGGCAAAATGGTCTTACCCATTTCTAAGCAGATAACTTTAAATGCCGGCGTATTGTACCGCGTTTGGAGCTTTGGTAACGATTGGCTTAATTCACCCAACAGTTCAATTCCCGTAAAGCCGGCCCCACACACTGCGATCGTTAAGTCATTCGGATCTTGACTTTCAGCATAACCCTTAGCCTTGGCTTCAATATGTTGATAAACCGTCTCTGACGTCTGCAAGTCATCCATTGGCAAGGCATTTTCAACCGCACCCTTTAAGCCAAAGGTTTCGGATTGAAAGCCTAACGCCAGGATTAGATAATCATACGTGATTGGATCATGATCGACCAGTGTAACCTGCTTGCTGTCCACGTCCACATTAGTCACTTCATCTTGAATAAATGTGACCCGCTTGCCAATAACATCATTAATTTCATAAGTGATCCGATCAGGTGCAATTGTTCCTGCGGCCACCTCGTGTAAATTGGTTTTTTCCGTGTGCGTGCTCGTCTTGTCGACCAGAATAATCTGATCGTCACTTGGAACCTCCCGCTGTAAGAACTTGATGGCCCGCATGCCTGCATAACCGCCACCGAGAACTAAAATCGTTGCCATAATAAACGACCCCTTTTCTAATAAAGTTCTTCTCACGTTCAATTAGTTCGCAACCGTTTAACCAGTTAACCGGTTACAATTTCGGCTAAGCACCACCACTCCCCCCATCGGAACTAGTGGGTGAACTAATTGCTAGAGATGATTTACTTCTATTATACGGCTTATCGGGTGAAAAACCAGTCTGAAAGCATCGTAATCTTTTTCACAAGACAACTGCACACAATTTAATTGCCGATTTAACAACGTCTCAGGCTGATTAAGTCACAATAGCTGACTTTATTTTTAAAAACCGTTATCGTATGGGTTAGTAAAGTTATTTTTGTATAGGAGGCTTTTTGGATGACAACATTAATTATTGGCGCCCATGGTCAAGTTGGCCAACACATCGTTAAGCAACTCGCAGCAACTGGGGAAACCGTCTATGGCGGTATTCGCAACGCTGAACAAGCCGATACGATCACGCAACTTGGTGGTCAACCACGGACCATTGATCTGTTAGGGACCGCTGAAGATATGGTGCCCGCTATGGCCGGTGTTGATACGGTCGTTTTTGCTGCTGGCTCTGGTGGCAGTACCGGTGATGACATGACGCTCAATATTGATTTGGATGGCGCTGTCAAGGCTATGCACGCCACTGAATTGGCTGATATCAAACGCTTCATTCTCATTAGCGCGCTCGGAACGGACGATCGCGCTTTCTGGAATCAATCCGGTATTCGACCATATTACGTTGCCAAATACTATGCCGACCAGTGGTTACGCCACCGAACAGACTTAGATTACACTATTTTGCGTCCAGGCGCTTTAACCAACGATGCCCCAACCGGTCAGATCTCATTAGATCCCGCCACCAGTGACACGAAAAAGATCACCCGTCGTGATGTCGCCGCTGCCGTGGTTGCCGTGGTCAAGCATCCCCAACCTAAACAAATTATTGAACTAGTCAATGGTAACACGCCTGTTGCCGAGGCCTTACGTTAGTCGCTTATTCGCATATAAACGTGTATGACTGACAGGAAAAATGGTACCCTCAGATAGTTAATTTCTGAGGGTACCATTTTTAATAGTCCGTTAACAGCACTACCATTATGCTAAAATAAATCTAACTAAAAAATCAGTAGCGGTCTCGCCACTACTGGTCAATTAGCTTCTATTCTGTTTGGTTGCCGTTAAGCTTGATTCGGTATGCTTACTTTAGTTGCCGATCGCGATGCTGTTGATCCAAATTCAACGCACTTGCGTCTACGGCCGTTTGTACTTGATTAGAAATGGCTTTGGTAGTTACCCGCTTCAAATGAATCTTAGTCGGTTGAATCTCGGTATTAGCGTGTGTGTCCAGCTTAACCGTCGTTGCTACCGCCATTTCTGGTGCCGTCACATTAGACGTCACTGTTGCGGCAGAAGCCCCTGCGGAGGTTGCCATCAACGTTGCTACCGTCATCGCGCCTAACATCATTTTGGTCACCATTGCTTTCACTTTAGTCATTTTAACCACTCCTCAAATTTTGGATTAGCTGTTGTCATTCGATAATCTAGTTATACCATCACAACGCCAAACAATCTTGAAATGACGTTAAGCTTTATCTATGAATTTCTTATTTTTCACTTGCCAAATTATGGTATTATGCCAACAAATCACGTCACACTAAGGAGCAACCTACATGAAGAACACCATTCTATTAGTTGAAGACGAAGAGGGTCTCGCTAGTTATGTAGCCAAAGAATTAACGTTTGAAGACTTTGACGTTCTAACAGCCACTGACGGTGCTGCCGCCTGGGAAATCTATCAGCAGAAAAAAGATCGCCTATTATTGGTTTTACTCGACTGGATGCTGCCTAAAATGGATGGGATGGAAGTCTTACGCCGGATTCGCAAACACGATGAGTTACCTGTCATTATGATGACTGCTCGAGATTACCTGGGCGATAAGGTGACCGGTCTCGACAATGGTGCCGATGACTACATTACTAAGCCCTTTGAAATCGAAGAACTACTAGCCCGTATTCGCGTGATTCAACGACGAACGGCCCACCAAAGTGGCCTCGATCAAACCTATCATTTGGGTGATTTAACCTTAGTGACCAAGACGCGCCAAGTCGATCGTGCCGGGGACACCATTCAACTCACTCAGCGTGAATACGATCTATTGTTATTTCTCATGCAGCATCCCGGTCAGGTCTTCACCCGTGACGAGTTGCTCGATAACGTCTGGGGCGTCGACTTTCTCGGCCAACAAAATGTTGTTGACGTTTATATTGGTTATTTAAGAAATAAAATTGACGTAGCTGCCGCCCCACATTTATTTCACACCGTTCGCGGTGTTGGCTACAGCCTGAAAGAAGATGAGGCCCATGAGCACTAAAACCCCACCGCGAACTTATGCCGACATTATCCGTCATTCTATCACTAGTCTGTTACTAACGATTGGGGTCATCATCGTCATCACCGTCAGTATCACCTTAACTATCGACCAGCTTGTGCGGGCACAGGACCAGGCGGCCAAGCTTAGTGCTAGTCTTCAGACGACCCAAGTGAGCAACTTTAAAGATTGGCTAACCATTAACCGGAGCAGTGGCCTAAATTCCCATAATACGTTTGTGTTGATTAAGAACGCCAACGGCACCACGACTTCATTACTCCCCCATGCGCAACAACTAGCCAAAGCCAACACGTGGTCCGTTCCCTTTACCCATTTAGTCTATATTAAAGGCTGGGGCCTGTTCTTCTCGGAAACTTTAAGAACTGGTAGCCGGACTTACGCCTTGTTTATCGGCATGCACGTTTTAATCGGCAACCTTCACGTCTTAATTTCTGTCTTGATTATCGCGATCGGACTCAGTTTGCTGATCGGCCTACTCTACGTTCGCCGACTGGCCAAGCGCTTGAGTGCCCCGACACTCACACTAGCCCAGGTAGCCAAACAAGCCGCGGCTAATTCCGAAGCTACCCAGCCAGAACTGCCACAGCCAAGTGAACCCGTGGAGATTGGTCAACTGGCTAGCGACTTCAATCAACTCCTCGCCGCACAAAATGGCCGGCTACAACGTGAACGTCAATTCATTTCAGACGCTTCCCATGAACTCCGGACCCCCATCGCCACGATTCGGGGTAACCTTAAATTAATTGAACGCCGCGGAAAACAACATCCCGAAATTATTCCCGAATCGCTGGGATTTATCGATCAGGAGTCATTACGCATGCAACACTTGATCGAAAACCTCCTACACTTGTCACGGGCAGACCGAGCGGAGATCAGCCTGCATCCCGTCGATATTGATCCCCTGGTCCAATCCGTTATCGCCCATTATCAGCCGTTGATTGACCAGCCCATCACCTATGATGGACCCGCAACCCCGACAATGGTCTTAGCCGATACTGACATACTCCATCAAGTACTGACAGCCCTGCTCGACAGTGCCCACAAGTATGGTGCTCCCGACCAATCCATTGACGTCACGGTTGCAAAACAAGCCCAGCACGTCACACTCAGTGTTGCTGACCACGGCCCAGGAATCTCAACTGCCGATCGCCCCCATATCTTTGAACGCTTTTATCGCGTCGATGAATCCCGTTCCAATAAGATCGAAGGCAGTGGCTTAGGCTTAGCCATCGTTGCACAGCTCGTTCGGCTTAGTAAGGGGACAATTACCATCACGGATAATCCGCCACATGGTGCTTGTTTTATCATTAGTTTACCCAGCGCTAACGAAAACTAAGAATTTCTCAGTTAATCCTTAACTAAAACCACTGGTTGTCTGAGCATTTCGCCGGTATACTGAATTCATCAAGTGAAAGGAAGCGTTCAATATGCTGATTGATGACAACCCGCAAATTCATACCATTACTCCCGCCCGGATTACGAAGGTATTTTATCCCTACGTTATCGCAAAAACGGAAGCTGGGAAGTACGTCAACATTAACTTAAGTGACCAAGAACGGCATGACCCCTTGTTTTGGGAATCGATTACTAATATTGCCAAGGCCAAGCTCTGGGTCCCAATCGGTGAACGATTCCACCAACTTCTCTCATACGATTGGACTTATGCCGCCGAATAACCGTATAAAAATTAATAAACCACGAGTTATAGCGACTGCTATGACTCGTTTCTTGTTTGCTAATACACAAAAAGAGTCCGAGACGTTTGTCCCAGACTCCCCACAATTTCACCTAATGTGTGGAATTTCGCAAAATTTCAGCCTTCTTGCGTAAGTCACTGCGGGTTTGGTGAACCAAGACTTTAGTGGGTCGTGCCAAGTAGCCATCCAGCGTCCCACCAATACTAGCCAGCCAAAAACTCATAAACCCCCAAACACTCGCAGACCACGCCGTTTTGAGAGCTAACGTAAAGGCCGCAATCACCACAAACAAACCTAAGTTAATCAACGCGGTCACCCCTTGACGGTCTAACCGATTGAAGTACGGATACTGCCACGTCCACAAACTATCTACAATCAGGAACCCCAGAATTACACCTAGCGCAATTCGCACGCCATGAACTTGATCAACAGCCGTTGTCAAACTCAACAACACCATGAGTACCATCAAAAACCAAAAAGAATGAAACGCATATCGCCAGTCAAATTTCATGTGAGTCGCCTCGTTTCTTTGCTTAAGTGACCTTGCTTGGTCATGAAGTTTAGCACGAGTCGATTTAAAATAAAATAACGCTGCTCCCTAAGGTTAGGATAGTAGCGCTACCAACGCGGTCAACCAGCGACCGTTAATTTTTGATTAAACGTGACAGGCAAAAGCAAGGAGGCATTCTCAAAATCCGAGAGTGCCTCCTTACTTTTAGCTAAGTGCTGTTTAGACTCTTTAAAATTTATAACGCCTGTTTCATCTTTAACGTTTAAAGCGTGTCGCCTTGTGCCCGGAGAAGCTCTCCCAATGCTGGTTGCTGCTGCCGATCAATATGATTTTCCTTAGCATAGGCAGCGACCGTCTCTTCACCATAGAGTTGTGGATCGAGTGGCATAAAGGCCGTTCCAATAGGGTCATCATTTTTAATAACCGCGTTGACCACAATTGGCTTGCGGTTTCCTTGGGCTTGCAACGCCTTAATCTGGTCAAAGACTTGGGCCACTTCTTGGTTGTTCGTAACGGTGAAGCCAATACCACCCAAGCCTTCAGCAACCTTAGCCCAATCAGCATCTGTTAGATCGACCCCATACAGGTGTTGTTTCGTATCCACTTGTTCACGGTAGATAAAGCCAAACCGCTGGTTACTGAAGACCACGTTGATAACTGGCAAGCCATAACGGGCTTCGGTAATAATATCCGGTGCCACCATTGCAAAGCCCCCATCACCAGATAGTGACCAAGCTTGGGCATCCGGAACGCTTAACGCGCCAGCCATCCCAGCTGGTAAGCCATAACCCATTGTGGCAAAGAGTCCCGAAATGGCAAAACGCTGGTCTTGATCCATCGGTAGTCCCCGGACCGCCCATTCAGAGACGTTCCCGGTATCAACACCATAGGTATCCTTAGGACCTGCTAGTTCAGCAATCTTCTTTGTGACGGCTTCTGGTGCCAATCCCTGACTATCATCAGCAGCCAATTGAGCCAACCACGCCTGCCAGTTTTGCTTATTTTGCCGGTTAGCGGTTAACCAAGTGGTTTCGGGTAACGTTTCACCAGTCGCAATCATGGCTTGCAAGTAACTCTTCGCATCGCTAATGACTGCATAATCAATCGGTACCACTTTGCCAATATCAAAGGCACTGTTATTAACTTGAATAATTTTAATATCTTTTGGCCAGAACTGGGCGAAAGGAAATTCGGACCCGAGGAATAAGATTAAATCCGTGTGCTGTAGGGCCTCAAAGCCTGACTTGGAGCCCAAGCGGCCAAACGTTCCCAACGCATTCGGATGATTGGTTGGAATCACACCAGTTGCAGGAACCGTATTAATGACGGGAATATTAAATTGTTCACTGAACTTAACCAGTTCAGCCCGGGCACCTAATAACCCTCGACCAGCATAGATTAACGGATGTTTAGCCGCTTTTAGTAACTCCAGCGTTGCCTTAACCGCTTGCGGATCAACAACTTGAGTAAAAGTATTCGCCACTACATTAGGCGTCTTAACGGGTTCATAATCAATCTCTGTGGCCGATAAGTCTTCCGGAATAATGACAACGGCTGGTCCCTTTTGCCGGTAGGCTTCCCGAATCGCTTGATTAATGACATATGGCAACTGTTCTGCTGTTGTTGCCGTTCGGTTGTAAACCGCTACATCACTAAACATTGGCGTTTCATCCATTTCCTGGAAATAGTTCGTGTTCATGGTTGATTGGGGAACTTGGCCTACAATGGCCAACATTGGCACATGATCCATCTTAGCATCGTATAAGCCGTTAAATAGATGGGTCGCACCAGGCCCAGCTGAACCGAAAGCCACACCGATCTTTCCCGTAAACTTGGCATCAGCCGCGGCTGCCAGTGCGCCAACTTCTTCATGACGGACCTGAATATAGTTGATGTGCTCTTTTTCCAAATAAAGTCCTTCCACGGTGTGATTAATCGATCCACCCGGAATTCCATAAATGTGGTCAATATCCCACGCTTCCAGTACTTTAACTAAGGCTTGTCCAGCAATCATCTTTGTCATGTCAATCGCGCTCCTTTAAGTTCATATGGCGGGTCACATACGACTACTATTGCGCCCCGTAATGATTGATTGTCGTTATCATAGCTCCTTTTAAATCAGAATGCCAGTGTTTTTACTTACTTTTTGTTAGTGAATTTGTTCACGCTTTCAATATCTCATCAAAAAAGACGACTGCAGCACCCCAAAAGGCGACCGCAACCGTCTGACTTTTACCAAAAATGGCGATGGCGTAACATTATTGCCACGATCCCCATTAATCCAAGCATGAGCAATACCGTAAAAATCCACGAAATGGCATCACTAGCAAAGGGCAAGCGCACGTTCATGCCATAGAATCCCGTAATGATCGTTGGAATCGTGAGCACCAACGACCAGATTGTGAGAAATTTCATAGTATCGTTCAAGTTATTATTTAGAACATTATTAAATGTGTTGGAAATACGATCGACCACGTCAGCTTCAATCGATGTCATTTCGGAAGTCTGGCGCGCTTCAATGACAGCATCCGCCAAATGTTCCGCATTCTTATCTGACAATTGTTTGCCGAACGGCGTACTGCTGAGGTTAACCACCATCATCGCATTGTTCCGCGTGGCGCTGACGAAATAAGCCAGACTCTGCTGTAGATTGGACAATGCAATCAGATCTTTATTATCTGATGCTTGATTTAGTTGCTTATCCAACCGATTCTGTTCCGCATTAATTTTCCGAATTGGCGGAATAAATTGGTCAAATAAAATAAATAGGCCAATCAACATGAATTCGTTGGTGTCTGAAATCTGCGTTAATTTCATCCGCTCGCTCAACGTCTGATTCACCCACTGGGTCCGCTTCGTCGTAATTGAAAATACACGGTTCCCCTTCAACAAGAAAGCCACCGGCCGTGTAATATAACGTTGTGCGACCTGATCAACAACGACCGGTACGTGCAGAATAAACAATTGCGTATTTAAATACTCATCCCGATCATAGTGTGATCGCTCGTTTTCATCGGTTACATAGGTCAAAATCTCATCAGTCAGTCCGTACTTAACCTGCAAGTCTTCCCGGTCTGAGTCTTCTTCAATCATCGCCATGACCCAGATGAGGTCTTGATCCCCGGCCCCAATCTTATGTTCAACAATCATGGACGTTCCTCTTCTCTTCATTAGTAGATTAAGTGTACCACGTCTACGAATGAAATTCGCCCGATAATGTTGAAAATATTTGGCCTAGTGCACGTGAGCAACCTCAGTCGCATAGATCGCTTCTTGCTTAATCAATCGCTGCCGTTCTTTGGCATTGTACCAAGGCGAAATGGTGAAAGCCAGCACATCATTCATCAAATATATCGAGCTATTAATGAACATAGCTAGCGTCGCGGAGCCTTGGCGGAACGAAATAAACCATAAAACCATTTGCGCTAAACCAGAAGCAATCCACCACACATATTGATTGTTAAACCGTAAGAAACAAATAACCCCTGCGGTTAAACTAATGGCAAAACTGATCGCGTCAACCCATGGCCGTGGATCATCTGTAAACGTGCCAATGGCCCAGCCGGATACCAGATAAATTATCAAAGTCGCCGATACCGCTATAACCCAACTCCGACCAGTGAATCGACGAATCTTAGCAGCCATATTTACATTCCAGCTCGCACTAAGTAATACTGGAATATCCAAGGTGATCACATAGGCAATTTGTTCGAAAATACTCAAATAATTTTTAGCAGCCAAGCCGGTCACCACAAAACAAATTGCAGATATGACGCCAAGCCAGCCATTGACTGACTTGGCAGCATTAATGGCTAACACGCACAAAACACCTAAAGTCGTGCCCACAAACGTTAAACATGTCAACCATGTGATGGGAGCATTAACTAATGTCATCACCTGACAACCCAGACTGAAGAAAAAAAGATAATAGTTTTGCTGCGGCCACCCTTTAAGTTGGTGGGACAAAAATTGTAGATAATGGGTCATTGCGATAAACTCCCTTAATTTTATTTTTCTATATTTAGTACGAGCTTATCGATAAGCGAGTCTATAACACAATATATTGTGGTGTCCTTTTTGGACAACGGAAATGATTATAGCATGATTTTTACTGACATTGCCGCCATTGTAGAATATTGTTTCACACCGAAAAATTGCACATAAAGCGCTTTCAATTCAATTAAGCCAGTCGTGAAACAACGTGTTGCTGGCGCATATATCCGCACACTTTATTTATTTTGGCGGCAAAGCAAAAAGAGGTGTACCCGCGGGCACACCTCTTTTCTGTCTAATCTCAATTGTTAATCGACCTCAGTATCATCTTTGGTGGTCAACGCGGCTAACATTTGCGTCAATTCACCTACTGTGATGGTCTCATGATCAGTAGCTAATTGTGCTGTACTCATTACTCGTGCGGCTTTTTCTAACGCCTCATGACAATCAATTTCCAGTTGTTTGCCACTTGTCGTCAACGATAACGGCCGAACCCGTCGATCAGTACTCTTATAACTCTGTTCCACGTATCCGCGCCGAATCAGTTGGGAAATTCCCCGCGACACCGCCGCTCGAGAAATCCCACGACTATCTGCAACTGTTGCGGACGTTAACTTACCGGGATTTTCTAAGATGTTGTGGAGAATGGCATATTGATCCACTGAAATTCCCATTGTTCGCTGAAACCGAGTTGCTGCCTTTTCTAATTCACGCTTAAGTTCCATAAAGGACTCAAAAAAACTCTCCGCATGTACGTCCCTACTCTTCATTCTCATCATATCCTTATCATTTACTAACCGGCAAGATAATTAACACATTTAGCAATATGCAAAATCGTTGACCCCGTAGAAATATCTATACATTTAATAATAATGAAGAACCGTATAAAATGCAAGCCAAAACGTTTATTTAAGAAAAGTTTACGGTATAAAAATGGGGAGAGAAAATTTCTCACCCCGTAGACATTTCAGGCCACCGATGAATAGCCCCGATTTCAGCCTATTCTAATCGCCGCCAATGATATAATCGGGCCTCCCAAGGCTGGATCTGCCTATCATCAGAAGCCGCATCAACTGGTAGGTTGGTTAAAATCAACTCGCTAGTTGTTAAGTCAAAATTTTGAGTAGTTGCTGGCTGATCACTCATATTGACCACGACCAACCAGTTATCCCCATTCAGGGTACGACGATAGACGTACAGCTGATTATCTCCTGTATCTATCAGTTCATATCGTCCTGATCGCAGTGCTGGTACTGATTTTTTTATCCGAATGAGCTGCTGATAGAATGGAAGTACCGCATGTGGATCGTGACTTTCACGCTCAACATTAATTTGCGCTACACCAGGGGCCATCTGGAGCCAGGGCTCATGATCGGAAAAGCCGCCATACTGCTGATGTGTCCACGGCATTGGCGTCCGCGCGTTATCCCGGCTCCGCAATGCCAATTGTGAAAGAATCTGTGGCTCAGCCACACCGGCAGCACGTTGTCGCTGATAATAACGCCGGCTATCTAAATCACGATAATCCGCAATTTTGGTAAAGCCAGCATTAGGTAAGCCTAATTCCTGACCTTGGTAAATGAACGGTGTCCCTTTCATCAATAGGTACAACATTCCCAACGCTTTAGCCGATCGGCGTCGATACTCACCTTGATCGTTACCATAATAAGAAACGGCCCGCGGGAGATCATGATTTTCAATAAACAGTGTATTCCACCCGGTTCCTTCAAGACTTTGCTGCCACCTAGATAAAGTCGCCCGTAGCGCCGCAACTGGGAGCTTAGGCGTGGCCTGTTCCCAGAAATGAACATGGTCAAATTCTAACAGCAAGTCAAAAAAACCGGTTGCCGGATCTAGCCAGCGTTGTGCGGTACTGGGGTCAATTCCCCCGGCCTCACCGATGGCCAATAAGTGATTTTTCACCAATACGGGTTTTAAATCCGCTAGTAACGTGACCGTATCCGCCACATCTTCGTAATACGCGGTAGCTGGCGTCACATCAGCAAAATCCGTGCGCTTCTTAAGATGTGTAACACCAGCGAAACGAAACCCATCAACACCACGATCAGCCCACCACTGTATAATCTGTACCATTTCATGACGAACGGCTGGGTTTCTCCAATTTAAGTCAGGCTGTTCAGCCGCAAAGGTGTGGAGATAAGCGGCCTGTTGATCAGCCACATAAGTCCACGCCGAATCGCCAAAAACAGATTGCCAATTGTTTGGCTGGACGGTTGCGGTTGCCGGTTGCCATAGATAGTAATCACGATAAGGACCCTGCGGATCGGCTAAAGCCGCTTGGAACCACGGATGTTGATCTGAGGTATGATTCAACGCCAGATCAATGACCACCTTAATCCCCGCCTCGTGAAAGGCTGTCACTAACCGATCAAAGTCCGCTAGTGTTCCATATTGGGATGCCACATCGCGATAATTCGTAACGTCATATCCACTATCCACATTTCCAGAGGGGTAAAACGCTGACAGCCAGACGAAATCAATTCCGAGTGACTGTAAATAATCAATTTTAGTTAAAATCCCTGGCAGATCGCCCACACCGTCGTGGTTACTGTCAAAAAAGCTCCGTGGATAAATTTGGTATCCAACTGCGTGTTGCCACCACTGTGTGTCCGCCATGATTGTCGTCCTTTCGTCTCAAATCGCAACCGGTTGTCCTAGCGGTTTTACGCGATTGTATTCGCATACAATTGTAACAAGTTTTTAAGCGTTTGTCGGCTGATTTCCCAAAAAATCTAGTTTCCACCTGAAAAAGCGCCGCAAAGTCCTAATAGGAGACAAAACCATAAGCGACTCGCAGCCCGACATCACAAAAGGGTTAGTCCCCTCAGAGCTGAAGGAGACTAACCCTTTTTATCGATAGACTAAGCCAATTGCGTAAACTGCTTATTTTCCAAACGGAATTGGTGATCACATTGATCGGCCACATCTGGTTCGTGGGTCACAATAATCACACACTTTTGCTGTTCATGGGCAATCTTTTGAAATTGGGCAATCACGTCTCTGGTATTGTCTTCGTCTAGGTTTCCAGTTGGCTCGTCAGCAACCACCAACTGGGCGTCACATGCCATGGTGCGAGCAATTGCGACCCGTTGCTGTTGCCCACCGGAAAGGTGTTGCACGTTACGCAAGGCTAATTCTTCACTAATACCGAAGTCATTTAAAATTTGCTTTGCGTAAACCTTGTCACCGGCATGTTTAGCGCCTGTAATCGCCATCGCCGTCATTAAATTATTTAACGGTGACATGTAGGTAAAGAGGTTATAGGCTTGAAAGACAATCGAAACATCTTTCCGCCGATAGTTAGTCAGGCCAATCTTTTTTAAAGACCGATCTCCTAACAAGATGTCCCCTTCCTTGGGTTTATCCAGTCCGGCAATCAACGACAGAAACGTTGTTTTCCCGGTTCCGGAATGACCAAGAATGGCGTAGGACTGCCCGATATAAAACTCTAAGTTAATGTCTTGAAATAACGGTTGGTCTTTATCCTGATACCAATAGCCTAGACCTTCAGTTTTTAACATGTGCGTGCCTCCTTAAGAAATAAGTACCTTCTTTGGTTCTAGCCGTAAAATACCACCCGAAGCGATCATAATTGACAGGAATGTAATGGCTAAGCCAAAGCCACCCAGTTCGGCCAAATCAACCGCACTGACACTGATATTGAGATCTGCATCGGCCTGCTTCGTGGCGCTGCTAGATTGTCCCACGTTACCTGGGCCACCGTTGCCACCCTTCATGCCACTGCCGCTTCCGCCAGGTTGACCGCCACCGCCGGGTTGTCCCGTTGAACTGCTGGTTGACGTCTGCGTCGTCGTGGTACTTTGCGAAACCAGTTGCGACCCTAATTGATCACCGACAAATTTCCCACCGGCGCCCGCAATCGCGACGGCAATCACAATCACCATCAGCATTTCCGTAAAGAATTGGGCGATAATCTTCCAGCGCGCTTCTCCAAGAGACAGCAACACCCCGATTTCAAATCGGCGTTCTCGGATCATCAAAATGACAATCAAGGCCAAGATAATCGTTCCAGCAATCGCGACTAACCAAACAATCTTATTGGCAAAGCTTTCCACGTTATCCATTGAGGCCTTGACTGTTTGATAGCTAGAGTCATCCGTACTTAGGGCATACTTACTGGTATTAATTAGCTTTTTGCCAGCTGTTTTCACACTGCTGACTTTCGCTGGATTCTTCACGTTAAAGGTCACAGAATCCGCCGTCCCAGCGTACTTATTACCTTTGAAAGTATTGGCCAACGTGTAAGAGGTGTACATTGTATTTGACGTATCCGTACTCATCGGACTGCTACTCGAACTAGTAGCGCTTGCTTTATAAATCCCGACAATTTTCAGTTTCACTTTAGACTTGCTACCCGTAGTTTTCTTAACGGTTATCGTATCACCAACGGATAAGTCATTTTGACTCGCTAATTCCTTTTCAACCACTACATGATTCGTGTTCTTATCGGCGGTGGTAATCCCACGACCCTTGGTAATCTTACTTTGGCTATCACTAAAGACGCTAGTTAGGCTCGTTGCCGTGACCCCATCGATCTGGGTGTCACCTGAACTGGTCGAGGATTTCATGCCACCACCAGGACCGCCACTGCTACTGTTGCCACCCATCCCACTACTGGTCGACACCGTATCATAGGATGAGGCATTAACTGAGGTACTACTCGTAACGTTGTAACTACTGATATTGCTGAGCTTAGCAATCTTCGTCGCATCGCTCAACTTCACTGGCGTCAACGTTAGCTTTGGCCGACTAGACTTGCTACTCGAACTACTGCTTTGCATCTTCTTAAATGCCGCCTGTCGATTGGCTGACAGCGTCACAGTTGCCCCAACCTCTTCCTTGGCTTGATTGGTAGCCTTAACCGCTGCACTGCGAATCAGTAGACCGGTCAAGACAAACATTAGGATGGCCGATGAGACCAAAATCAACAGAATTGATCGGCCTTTCTTCGCCCATACATTTAACCAGGCCCGTTTGAAAAAATTCATTAGGGTCGCCTCCATTTCATAACATGTAAACGATTATGCCAAACCCGGCTTGTCGTAAACTTAAAGTTCATCATTTCAGACCACTCGTCTTTTTCTCCATCCACGTAAAAAATGGCGCCGCCCAAAGGGTAGCGCCATTTTAAATTTTTGAACTCGCTTAATAAACCGTTAAGGCTGAGACAACTTATCCGGCGGTAAAACATCCGGATACAGTGCCGAATATTCCTGGTACCACTGAAAAGCGGTTGTTGCTAAGACCTTAAGAACAGCAAAGCCGGGTACACCGAAAATAACCCCGACTAACCCGAACATCTTGCCCCCAGCCAGCAGGACAAAAACAATGGTAATCGGGTGCATCGCCAGACTATTTCCCATAATCAGCGGTGACAAGACTTGTGTTTCTAAGACCCATTCAATCAGATAAACAATCACAACGCCCAACAACATCGATGGACTGGTCACAACCCCCATGATTAATGCTGGGACTAAGGCGATCGCCGAACCAAAGTACGGAATCAAATTCAATGGTCCCGCTAGCAAACCAATTAACAGCGCATACCGTAGGCCAATAATTGAGTAACCAGTTGTGAAGATAATCAACACACATAGGGCAACCGTTAATTGACCACGCACATAGGAACTCACCTTCACATTCATCTGGTCTAACATGACCACGAATCGACTGCGATAGGCGGTTGGTACGACTTGACTGATGTAATGTGGAAACCGCGTTCCATCCTTTAACATGAAGAACAAGACTAGCGGGGCCGTGATAATCGTAATAATCCAGTCACTAACTGTGGTGACCACATTACCCAGTGAACTCAACGTTCCCGTTAGCAAGTTTAACCCCCGTTTAGAGAAATACGTTGACACACGCTCATTAATATCCGCCAAATTCTTGTTCGATAGCCAGTGATGCTGCTGATTCAAGTGATTCAAGTTATGCAGCATATCATTGGCAAACTGCGGTAACGCTGAAATGATCCCAGTCGTCTGCTTGGTTAGAAAGGGAATCAGATTGAGAAAAATAATGACAATAATTGCCGCGGTTGCGATCATTGCGATCGCAATGGCGAGGCCCTGTCGTAAATGTAACCGCCGTTCCATCAAGTGTACCAAAGGATCCAATACATAGAAGAGAATACCGGCCACCACGACAGCCGGCATGGCGATCCCAATAAATTGCCAGACCGGGGCTAAAAGCCACGCATTTTGCATTAGTTCGTTTAACACTAACAATAACAGAAAAATATTTAATAGCAGAATCGTAATGTGGTTATTCAAAAACCGTTGATAGAACCAGGAAAAGCCTGATTCTGGTTGACGCAAGTTCTTCACAGCGACGCCTCCCAATTGATCACTTTCTCCTCTTGATAAGTATCGGTTTTCCAACACGACTCAAGAATTAGTCACTAAGTCTTAGTTTACGGCTCCCAACTGTTTCTGACTAGGGGAGATTACAAAAAAGAGTGGGACAACTGACGACTAGCTGGTACCCGTTTCGACGTCAGCTAGTCAGAAACGCACAAAGAGCCTGAGACTTTTGTCCCAGACTCAGCCTTGCCGCCAAAAAGTGACCAGCAAACAATCACGAACACCTATTTCAGTTAAGTCGCCTAGCCTAACTGCATTCTCTCAACTAGTTATCCGCATTCTGTGCAACCTTAACGGTGGCCGCAGCCGTCGTACCACTGACCTGATAGACCTGTTTGCCCTGTTGCCACGTCACTGAGTTCGTCTGATCGTCGTCATCTTGACTGTAAACCGTAATCGCGCCAGTTTTAGCCTGACTCGGTAAGCTCGCACGCGTCAATTGACGATTGACTTGCTTGGCAAATTGCGCCGGGGTGCCAGTCGTATCCGCGTTATTCGTAACTGCCGTGACTGACCAATCACCCTTGTTCCAGTGCACGTAGGTGTGGCCCATGGTACCCTGAACAACTGCGGTGGTCGCACTATTCAATTTAACCGTAGCACCATTTGTGTGACCAACGTTGGCCACCTGACTAGCGGCGGTACTAGTTGACCCATACGTTTTCTTTTGAAACGTTGCTGATTGATCACGGGTTCCTGTATAGGCCACGCGATAATTCTGCTGATTACCGCTGGCACGTGTCGCCGTCAATTTAGTGCCAGCGGCCGTCGCGGTGGTCGGTGCAGCCGTCTGCCCAACTGAGCTGACATCGTTAGCCGCATGAATCTGTAAGATTGTCCCCGATCCCAATGTTAACATCGCTAGAGCGGCAGTCACTGCCGTCACGATTTTTGTTTTTCGTTGCATGGTTTAACCTCCCTATTCGGTAACATAGCTTTGCAAAGCCGTAACATATTTGCCATTACTCAAGACAAAGTAGCGAGACCCTGTCGACCGTTTCTTAACGGCCGTAACCGTCAATTTGGTTCCCTTAGTCACCGCCGAGGCCCGATTAGCTTGCTTGAATATTGATTTGCTATATTCATACACCTTTTTCTTGGTTGTAATGGTCTTCGCCGAGCCTAGAGATTCATAGTAAGCATGATTCGAGTACTGCGTATTAGCAGAAATATACCCCTTACTGGTCTTGATACGATAAGACTTACCGCTTGGCGCCTTAACGACCGTTCCTGCCACAGTAGTGCCTGAAGCATAGCTACTTCCTGTTTTCTTCGTCAATGCTGCGTTCGAGTAAATATTTAATTTTTGACGTAGCGTATATGAGCCGTGCTGACCAACCCAAAAGCCGGTCGCATCCTGTGACAAAACCCATTTGCCCAGTGAACTGATATACAATGCCTGCTTTGATTTAGATTGGGTCAAACTCTTCACTTTGGAAATGGCATAAAATTTCTGCCGATCCGCAGTCGAGATTGCTGTACCATCCACATATTTAGTTGCCCCTTTATGTAGGTAGATATGTTGTCCAGCCTTATAACTACTGTATGCGTAAGTGACGTGTGATAATGCCGTTGTCACACTGTCCATCCACCAAGAAATAGGATGAACTGACGTCACTGCTTGACTATTATCCGTATACTCACCTAATGCTGATAGATAGTTATTATCTGTATATTGCCAAAGCGCATAGGAAATGGTGGGCGTCGTAGAATAGTTCGCAATCCACTGCGCATCAAAGTTCTGGCGCGCCGTATTGGCATAACTTGTCGCAAATGATTGGTAGGAATAGAAGATTAACTTCTTACTCGTTAAAGCACTCATTTCCTCATACCACGCCTTAACAGCGGCGTTAGTGGTCCCTGAAGTGACGTCATTTTCTTCAAAATCCAGAACGTAGAATTGCGCATTTTTATTAGACCGATTGTAAAAGTCTTTGGCCTCCGCCTTAGCGCTGGCGGCACTCGTGAAGCGTGCATAGTCATATTCACCAAACGGAATCCCATATTTCACGTAAAGCGCCGTATTATTAGTCGCATATAAATCTTGGTACGACGATCCGTACTGCCGCCGGTTAATCACAAAAGAAACTTGACTCTTCAAGTTGGCTACCTGACTTGACGTTAACTTACCTTGCCATTCAGAAATATCTGGAATGGCAAGGGTGCTTGCATGGACCACTGACTGGCTACCCCACGCAAGACCGATAAGCGCACTTGCGGCAACCACTGCTTGGGTTAATCGTTTGGCCCACTGTTGTTGATGCAACATCTGATTGGCACTTCCTCTTCGTAAATTGATGATCCCCTACTCACTTGCGATGCCCTGATTAGCCCCCAGCACCGGTCTCATCCTCCGGTTTGATTCACCTCGCTTCATAAACCTTCCTTACCATAGCCCTTTTAAGTGTGCATTCAGTAACAAGGCGATTGCAGTTCAGTTACCGGATTTTACAGTTATATTTATAATGGAATGCCTGTTAAATCAACAATAACTAACATCTTACGGCAGTCTAAAAGTTCATCAGCTAGTCCCTTTGGCCTTGTGATACAGGTGACCCATTTCATTGATGAGAATTGCTCAAACCGACTAATAACTGGATCTTAATGACATAAAAAGAGCCGTTAGATCAAGCAAAGTTAATCTCCCGAAAGAATCCCTTAAGTTTGATACATGATTTATGCACATCTGTTAGATCGGCCTATGATAATAGTTAGGGGAATTTCAGGATGCTCTACTTATGGGGAGGTCGTTATCATGAAAAACAATCAACTACCACGGCTCACAATCGTTGTGCCGTGCTACAACGAAGAACCGGTGTTGCCTAATAGCGCGCCTATCTTGCAAACATTACTTCAACACCTAATCGACAATCAGCAAATCACCACTGACAGTAAACTTCTATTTGTGGACGATGGTAGTCAAGACCAGACCTGGGCACTCATCACCCAGCTCCACCACCAAGATCCACTCTTCACCGGATTACAGTTCAGTCGCAATTATGGTCAGGAGGCAGCGCTGATGGCCGGCATGCAAGTCGCCAATCAGTATTCAGATCTCATTATCACTATTGATGCCGATCTTCAAGATGACCCAACCATTATTCCAGCCATGATTGCCCAAGCGCAAGACGGTTATGACATCGTCTACGGCGTCCGCAACGACCGCTCCACGGATACTTGGTTCAAACGAACCACTGCCCAAAGCTTCTACTGGTTAATGGGAAAACTAGGGGTGAACTTGATTCCCAACCATTCTGACTTTCGGTTGTTGACTCATCGCGTCGTCACCGAGCTCATGCGTTGCCAAGAAAGTCGCCCCTTTATTCGGGGGCTCATCCCGCAATTAGGCTTTCCTGCCACGAAGTTATTTTACAAACGCCAACCTCGTCAAGCTGGTGTCTCTAAATATCCCTTGCGTAAGATGCTTCGTTTTGCGTTAGATGGCATTCTTTCATTTTCAATTGCGCCCATTCGCGCGGTACTATACGTTGGTTTGACCATTTGTGGCGGATCACTGTTCGTGTTACTCTGGATCTTGATCAGTCACCTTTATGGGACGGTTGTAACCGGGTGGTCATCCATTATGGCCTCACTCTGGCTTCTGGGAGGGTTCCAGCTGGTTGCGATCAGCATGTGAATATATTGGTCGCACGTTTACGGAAGTTAAACACCGACCGCGGTTCATCATCCAGACGGATACCTACTCACCGGCATTTACCTCATCGCATTCAGATAAGATAAGTCCAAGTGAAGACCACCACATTTATTAAGGAGTCTATTCATGAAAATTCGACACACATTAACGGTTGGCTTAGGGGGGCTGATTAGCCTTGGGTTACTGCTAACTTGGTTACTAGCCTTATTTCCAGTCACCATTCGCGTAGATCATGATTGGTTGAAACCGCTCGCATTAATCATCGCCAGTGGCCTGTATTTAGGGGGCATCGGACTGTTATTTCGCTACCTCCATCGCTTACCAAAACGGTTTGACTGGTGGGTAACCGGCGGGCTGTGGGTGCTATTGTTGCTCATTCAACTCTGGGTGGCCACCGCATGGGTGGCCGCTCCCCGAGCTGATCTGTACTTTGTTCACCAACAGGCCTTGGATTTGCTACAGGGTAGCCATCACTGGGCAGCCTACTTCTATACGTACCCCAACAATGTCACCTTTACGCTCCTATTAAGTACCCTCATGCATCTCGGAACTGGCGTAACCCTTAATCTGATTCAGTTTATCTGGTTGGACTGTGGTCTAGTCGCTGTGTGGCACGTCTTGCGCCAACATAATCCTGCCCGTGCCAATCTCTTCTTAAGTCTCGTCATCACGGCCGTTCCACTCTATGCGTATGCGCTCAATACCTACACTGATGTCTACGTCTTGCCTTTAATCATGCTCGCCGTCGTGACATTTTATCGGCTTCAGCAAGCTGAAACCTGGCAACAAATCGTGGGCCGTAGTCTGTTACTCAGTCTCTTTTTAGTCGCCGCCTACTTGTTAAAAGCTAATCTGGTCGTCCTATTGATTGCCACCTTGCTTACTCTGTGGCTCCGACCAAATCAGGCGCCTCATCAAAGTGTCACCCGGTGCCTATTCACCCTCATCTTGCTAGCAACCTTAATTGCTGGCACCGGACTAACTCACAATTGGCAGCGGGCCAACGGTTATCGCCTTAACCCCGACCAGGCCTTACCGGCACTTAGCTGGGTCGCCATGAGCTGGAATCCCGACTATTCGGGGCAATACAATCGGCCAGATGTCACGCACATTCGCCAACAGCCAACACAATCTGCTAAACAAGCGTGGGCTAAAACCACTCTAACGCACCGGCTGGACACGTTAGGACCAGCTGGCATTAGCGAGCACCTCTATCAAAAGGCCCGACTCTTTTTAGCCAATGGGACCTTTGATAGTTTTCAAGTTAATCCCGCCTTTGACCGGGCGCCTAACTGGTATCGCCAGCACCGAGCCACCAGTGATTGGTTTCTTGCCAGCTGGTGTCAAATCACCTATCTAACCCTCCTCTTGGTCAACCTAGGCTGGGGAATTCAGCAGCTTCGACGATGTCATTTAACCGCTACCTATCTATTGGGGGGCTTGGCTTTCATTGGCTTAGCCTGCTTTCACATTATCTTCTGGGAGGCTGAAGAACGCTATGCACTCCCACTACTCCCCTTGCTACTCGCTGGTACGGCCGCCGGTTATCGTCAACCGGTAAATGTCTTGCGTTATTCATTACGATCACGCTGGTTACCCCTAGGTGTTGGTGCTGCCTTCACGGTGCTCTTAGGCATTGCGGCGTGGCAAAACGCCGGTTTGATGGTGCATTCTAACAGCGAACCGGTCAGTGTCGTTAGTCAAAATGAGGGACGGTATTACCAAAATCACCGATTGACGGTTGCCCCCCATCACACACTGACACAACCCTTTACTGCCAGTCTTCCTTTCGATCAAATCATCATTAATCAGGGGCAGCGACGACTGACGGGCCGGTTAATCTTACGTGATGCTCACGGTAAAGTGGTCTGGCAATCGCGGGGACAACGACCACGTTTAACTTGGAACTTCCCACCCCAAATGGCAGGGCATTACACGTTAAGTGTGACCAATCGTAGCACCCAACCACTACAGCTCGTCACCGCGCCAGCGACCTATCGTTTATTACCCCAAGCAATCATCGGCCACGCCAATCAGTATCTTCAGTTCCGTGTTCAACAACAAAGTGTGGCCCCCGTCTTATCAAATGGTAAATTCTGGTTGTTATTCGGTGGTATGTGGCTCAGTGGCCTGCTGATTGTCGATCGTTTCTACTGGTATCGACGTCAAATTTAAAATTTTTAACTAGGGACTGTCTGAAAACTAAAAATTCAGGTATAATCTGAGGAAAAACGAATCGAGGCATTCCGATGACAACACCTAAACGATACGAACTGGAAGATGCTCAGTGGGACCGAATCAAAGGA
>NZ_JBNIIX010000049.1:0-1034 GCF_050106635.1 Levilactobacillus sp. LN180102 | reverse complement strand
TGGCAAATTACAAGTTTAATCCGAACAAGCCCGGAATCTTTCAATGGCAGTCTGTTGATGATGTATTTTTAATGGTCGTTGATTAATTAGTTCAAGTGCTGCTAGGATCTCATCAGTCGTTACTTGGCTAAAATTGGTCTTTTTCGGGAAGAACCAGCGTAACCGTCTATTAAAATATTCATTGGAACCTCGCTCCCATGGTGAATATGGATGGCAAAAATAAACTTTGATCTGATAATCCTGTTCTAAGGCCTGATAATTGGCAAACTCTTTACCATGATCAACAGTAATGGATTTTACTTGGGGACCGAAGGCCCCCATAAACTTGCCAAAGGCGGTGTTTAGAGCCTTAGCCGTTCTATTAGGGGCTTTGATGGCCCATAGAAGTCGGGTCTTACGTTCTACGAATGTAACCAGACATGATCGTGACTCACTTCGACTAGAAAGCACCGTATCTACTTCCCAATGACCAAAAGCTAACCGTTGATTAACAGTTGTTGGCCGTTGTTCGATGGAAGTCCCACTTGTAAATTTCCCACGATTTTCGCTCACTCGGTGCTGGCGGACATTCCGATTGGGTAGATCAGTCAATTTGAAGGGGAGCCAGCCACGATTAAGCCAATTATAAATTGACGCAGTGCTCAAGTTATAAGCGGCCGCAATGGTTTCTGGTGACCAGGTTAATCGTAAGTGATTGGTAATTAAAGTCGCTAATGCTGCCGTCAGCATCGAACGACGACCGCAATTCCGCCTTTTGCGATCTGCATCTTGCTGAGCTAATTCTGGATCATAAGGTTTAACCCGGTCCAACTCATAGCTAATCGTAGCTTTGGCGACGCCTAAGGCGTCAGCCATTACTTGGTAAGATTTATTCCCCTCATTGACCAGTTGTGCTAGTGCGCCACGTTGAAAACGTGATAAAGTAGATGTACCCAAAGTAATCACTCCCTATATTGGTTGGAATTAGCTACTACCATTGTAAGTGATTGCTTTGGGCTTTTTAATTTCTGTTCGGATTAATTATAGAATTTGCC
>NZ_JBNIIX010000048.1:0-1160 GCF_050106635.1 Levilactobacillus sp. LN180102 | reverse complement strand
TCCTTTGATTCGGTCCCACTGAGCATCTTCCAGTTCGTATCGTTTAGGTGTTGTCATCGGAATGCCTCGATTCGTTTTTCCTCAGATTATACCTGAATTTTTAGTTTTCAGACAGTCCCTAGTAGGACACGGACAAAATTTGAAAGAAGGCTTTAAAACTTGGTGACGTAGAACAGTAAGGCGCTTGATAATTATAAAAATAATAATACAAATGCAAACAAATAAGAAAGAAGATTTTATAATGTTGAAAGTTATACAATTATTTATAGGTCAATCATGGGAACTAATTTTAAATATCATCCAATGGATTAGCATTAACATATCGGTAGGTTGGTTAGCATTCGGATTAGCAGTAATAACATTTTTAAGAAATCGTCACAGGAAGCTGAGACAATCTTTTGAATACTCCTCAGGAAACAACAATTTTGAAACAGCTATTTCCATATATAATGACAGTTTAGGAACTGAAGCGTCTCAACTGCTAGGAATAATGGTTACAGACAAGAAATTCTATCTATATCGAAAGTTGTTGCCATACATCATTCGAGTAAAACTTAGATTGTGCAAAGACAGCAATAGTAAGACTACGCATACGACAAGGTCTTGGACATATCGCTTATTTTTATTGTTTATAGATAAGATAAAGTCTAAGAACTATAAAAAGCAATATGAAGATAAGGACTTATATCCTTACCTTCAAATGGTGAATATCCAAAATGGCGATGAAATTGCGGCGACTGGTTTTATTCCCATCAAAAGTCACGAAATGAGAACTATTGTTATTCCTAAAGGGCGCTTTTTAGACGCAGTTAAGAATCGTCTTACGTCTAATTATAAAGCATTAAAGCGCTTCGTTAATAAAAAGCCCGTTTATATTTATTTCATATATCAGACCATGAGTGGCACAGTGAAGGAATTTGTCGTTGAAACAGATTATCAAGACTCCTTGGGAAAAGATTTAGATATGGAATATTTAACAAAAATTCTTGCTGTTCAAGATAAATATAAAACAAAATAAGTTCATATCAAACGGCCATTAGGGTATACCCTATTGGCCTTTTTTGCTTCTGTGCTATACTAGGAGTTACGAATGTTCATTAGAACTGTCCAAAAGGAGAACTGAAAATGGCTAAAATCGGTTATGCGCGCGTGAGTTCCAA
>NZ_JBNIIX010000047.1:0-1188 GCF_050106635.1 Levilactobacillus sp. LN180102 | reverse complement strand
ATTTAACGACGACGTTACTCCAAATTAACCAGCGACCGCTTAAAATACTCGACTGGCAAACACCGTATCAGGTTATGCTGACAAATTTGTCCAAAAATTCGGATTAAATTTGCAATCTACCATAAAACAAAATGAAAAATCATGGTATCGAAACACCCCACACCAATCGGCATTTGTATCAATTCGGCTAATTAGTTGTATGGCTTATCCATTATTATGCTTGAAGTATACCTGCCCCGGGTAATCATTTAGCTGCCCTCTTAATGCCAACGACCCCGATATACAGCCAATAGCCTTCGTATAATCGTATAGTAATTAATCCGCACGAGCTATCACAATTGCTCTAATTGCCGCCGTTAGCCCGCGAACATCATCTGTCAAAGACAACGAAGGTACTCCAGATCGTTGCACCACTTGTTCCGGCAAAAAAGGAATATGGATAAATCCTGCTTGCAGTTGTGGAAACTCCGTCGCCCGCAAATGCTGTACCTGATACATAATATGATTGCAGACGTACGTCCCTGCCGTCGTTGAAACATGGCTAGGCAGACCTGCCTGGCGAATTGCCTGGGCCATTGCTTTCACCGGCAACTGGGTAAAATAGGCCGCTGGTCCATTCGGTTGAATTGGCTGATCTACCGGCTGGAAACCAGCATTATCTGGTATCCGCCCGTCATCTAAATTTATCGCAATCCGTTCCGGCGTTAATGCCGATCGGCCACCGGCTTGGCCCACACTTAAGACAACATCTGGCCGTTCAGTTATGATAGCTTGCCGAACGACTTCCGCACAAGTACCAAACACCGTTGGGATTTCCAACGGTACCACCGTCGCTCCAGCAATCGCCGCCGGTAATCGTTTAACCGCTTCGATAGCCGGATTCGTCTTTTCGCCACCAAATGGATCAAAGCCTGTTATCAATAGTTTCATCCATATCCCCACTTTTCTTTGTATTGCCAGTTATTATACGCGTTCTTTTACTCCCCAACTCAAAAAGTCCTCCGCATTGCGAAGGACTTTTTTCTATTCTTTAAACTGAATCCGGACGTAATCCCGATAAATTGGTGGCTCTATGATATTTGGTGTTGATGGATAAAATCCATCGACGCCTTTTTTTCAAAACAAAATAAAAAGGGCATACTGCCCTGTGCTACAATCAAGTCGACGAAAACCAATTGAAAGCGAGTG
>NZ_JBNIIX010000046.1:0-1343 GCF_050106635.1 Levilactobacillus sp. LN180102 | reverse complement strand
TCGGAATAGGTTATACTAGACAAAAGATCAGCTCCTAAAAGATGGGTTTGTGGTAAACACCATTTTAAAGGAAGCTGATCTTTTTTGTCCGAACAGCGTTCGGATTAATTTTACAATCTACCATAAATCAACCTTTCTTGGCTTAGTCCGCTTACGTATGCCTTCTAGATATGTCCGGATTAATTCAAATTGTTCACGAGAGATGTCGCTACTATAATGGTGTGCAAAGCTTTTCATGGATTAAAAACTCCTGTTTTTGATCTAATTTAACTAAAATCAAATCGAATGTCAAAGTATCCAAACACGTTCTAATAGCGAATCAGCTGTCGGGTCTGGTTTATCTCGCCACATATCGTAATAGCGGTAGACGGTATGCCATTCCGGGAAATCGTGCGGTAATTCACGCCATTGACACCCTGTAGTAAGCGAGTAAAGGATGGCATTGAATACGTCATAAAGATCATAACGACGCGGTCTTGTATGCTTGCGGAAGTTTTCTAAATCAGGTTGTATTAACGCAAATTGCGCTCGAGAAATATTGCTTGGACAATCTGGCATGACAAACTCCTCAGTCGGTTTTCCACAATTCTACCAGATTCAGCAGATACTAGACAGGTTCTTAGGACTAAAAAATAAGTTAAATGATTTACACCATGAAATCAGTAATCGAACGCAAAAACAACTGAAAGCATTTGCTAAACAGAATCCAGAAATTAAACAACCAGATTCTGAACCTGATCAAAGCCTAAAACGTTAGCCAGTTTTTAAGGGACATGCTATAATGTAATAGAAAAAGGAAGTCCCGCTAGAACAGGGCTTCCCATGTAGAGCCGTTAAAGACGGTGGCAGATTTTAACGATATTTAATAACCGCTAGCTGACCAGAGCTAAGGCGGTTATTTTTTTTGCTTACTTTTGATCAGCTCAACAATTAATGCGATTAAGGCCACGATAAAAGTACCGAAAGCCAGCATTAATTGTAAAGCGTCCGCAACGGACACCTAGGCTACTCCTTTCGTTAGGATTTATGGGCTTTAAAGGTTTAACACCATAAGCACCACCTCCGATTGGAAATAGCCACCGCCTTAACTTCTCTACAAAATACCATTATACAGGGAATCTATATCACTATCCAAGTTTTCAAACAAATTTGCCTGATCGCTATATTACTAGTGAGAACCAATTTAAACGGATTAACTTTCAGGTTAATCCTTATATTACTAGGGTCCGTCTGAAAACTACTTAAGTAAGATGCAAATTGAGGCAATGTAAACCGTAGCCAGATAAACATGAGCGAGCTTATCATAACGCGTTGCAATCCTACGAAAGTTCTTCAACTGATTG
>NZ_JBNIIX010000045.1:0-1386 GCF_050106635.1 Levilactobacillus sp. LN180102 | reverse complement strand
CTTGAATATCCAGAAACTGGTTACACTGGTAGCCAACTCCAAGAGCAAAAGAATAGGACGAGAAAACAAAGATCGGTTTCTCGTCCTATTCCATTATAAAGAGACTAGTTATGTCACAGCCTCATTACTGAAAACCCACTTAATAATTAGTAATGAGCACTTCCCCAACTTTTCCGCGTTTCGATCCAACCGAATTAATTGCTCTCCGTGCTTTCACATGATGAATTACTGCATCATCGATATTTTTGTAAAGTTCCTCAATCAATGGAACATCGGCATTTGATAAAATAACTTTTACTCCTTTTTGAGTTAATTTCACAAAAGTGTCTCGTAATTCTATTTGCTGTTGTAACCCAAATTCATTTTTTGTATATGATGTAAATGACGATGTAGGATTTACTGGAGCATATGGAGGATCAAAATAAACCAAATCCCCTAATCTAGCACTTTGAATGGCATCACGATAGTCGCCACAAAGAATTTTAATATCATTTTTCTGTAAGTACTCAGCTGCTAATAAAATACGTTCATCTTGAATTTTAGGATTTTTGTAACGACCATAGGGCACATTATTCTGTCCCTTTTGATTTACTCGCCATAGACCATTAAAACCTGTCTTATTCATATAAATAAACCGTGCCGCCCGTTCTACGTCAGACATTCTCTCCAACTGACCATTACGATCGGTAGCCCGCAAATGAAGATAATACTCTTTACTATTATTATTTTCATGAATTTTCAACACATCTAATAATTTCTGCGGGTTAAACTGAACGATTTTCCAAGTATTTATCAACTCTGGGTTAAAATCATTAATTACTGCATGTTTAGGTGCTAAGTTTAAAAAAACAGCTCCCCCTCCAACAAAGGGTTCGTAGTAACGACCAAATTCAACTGGTATTAATGCGTTAATATCATGGAGCAACTGTCGTTTTCCACCTACCCATTTGATAAAGGGCGATAGTGGATCGGAAACATCCAATAATGTAATCAATTGTTCTATCCCCATTCCCATTGCCTCAGATGTAGCCTCTAGAATTGCCACAGACCAATGTTTCAGCGGCCGCTTATACGCTGATTGTAACGTTGTGTATGGAATACCTGTCTGTTCTGAGATATTCTTAACAGAAATATTATGCTCAATAAAAAGATCTTGAATTCTCATATTTATCACCTCGTTACATAATACGATATATCGTATTATATAACGAAACTTCTCATTTTATAAAGCTACTTCCGTAAAAAAACAAAATATCTTTTTATAAGGCAGATTGTAAAATTTAAATTGAACATTTAAGTGGACAGAAAAACCCATCAAGGTCTTTAATGGTGTTACCACACAATCCATTAGAAAGAAGGACCTTGATGAGCACCACTATTTTATCA
>NZ_JBNIIX010000044.1:0-1747 GCF_050106635.1 Levilactobacillus sp. LN180102 | reverse complement strand
AATGATAAAATAGTGGTGCTCATCAAGGTCCTTCTTTCTAATGGATTGTGTGGTAACACCATTAAAGACCTTGATGGGTTTTTCTGTCCACTTAAATGTTCAATTTAAATTTTACAATCTGCCATTGCCAAAATTTAGAGACTTATGCTCCAACCTCATGTTTCATGAAGGCATATTGCTTCAAATCGGCCTTAGAGTACAGTATGACGTCTAATAAAGTCAAAACCATTTCCATTCATAAGTTCACGGTACTTTCCAATATAGTTTTTCAGTGACACCTCATCAATATCCAGATCATCTCGTTGTCTACTTCCAGTAGCTGATATTCTGCCACTATCTATCAGCTTAGCCAGACTACTCGAATCACTATCAAATCCGGACTTCGTCAGTAAACTAATTGCCTCTTGTTCAGTCATTATGACCCCTTCTTCACATATTGTTCAATTCGCCTAATCTTGTTCCATTAGTAACCACAAGATCAGATAAGCTACTAAGCCAAGAAATGGTGTCAACGTCAAAATAAGCTAAATGACCCGTAACACGCATCCCAGTCATAATTCTTAGTAGTACCACCTAAAAACCAAGCAAAGACTCTATTGTTACGAGAACGTTTAATCTTGATATGTAAAAAATTACCTCCTTGCCGGAAACCTCTACTCAATGTCATTCTACTCCATCTATGGTAATACCCTTTAAAGATATGACCTCCAAAAACCACATCATTTATGATATAGAGACCCGTAACACACTACACAACGGTTCCTGATTGTACACACCTAAGTTCAGTCATACATTGGGAATAAAACACGTTGTAGTCCTTTGGAACACTCATCCTAATCAATTCAATAATAACACGTACTGAAGCGTTTCACGTGAAACAGTTATCATGGGTCACGGCGGCTTGTGGCCGACCGACACCCCCAGCAAATATCCATTCACCAATAGCAAACATCAATAACACCTATTCCAAGAGAAAGATAATCATACAATCAACCTCAGTAGCAAGCGACCCAAGAGCATGAACGTCCCTTGTTCATGCTCGCAAGGAGCAGCACAGCTGGGACAGCGTGCTTAGTAGACAGGCCCTAGGCCGTATAGAGGCCAATCAAAATATCAATAACACAGCAAGAAAAAACCGGCGGAGCCCCTCAAAGGCCCCCCGATTTTTGTTCACAAACATAATCAAATCAACAAGACCCCGAAAAACCGCATACGGACCCACACTAATTCCTCTCGCCCACTAGTATCACTGATTCAACTTATTTGATTTTCTATTGATTTTTAATATCAGTTCTCGCTCCATTTTTCCCGTCTCATCATTCCTAGATACAACGTAAATTGGAAAATTGGTAACATTATTTTTCTCACATTTTTGAGATAGTATTTTAATTATCTTCACTTTATTTTTATCGTCAGTTTTAGGACCAAAAGTCACTGATTTCAATTCTGAAAAATCATAAAAAAATGTCCTACTTTTAACGGAAGAATATCCATCAATAAAATCTGAAATAATTAGTCTTGACTCCCTTTGCGTACTCCATGAATAGTCTTTTGTCAACACAGTTTGTTCAGTCCACTGCCAATAGTGACTCTTTAAGTTTGCTTCTATGTTATATATATCATTTTGGTAGATTGTAAAATTAATCCGAACGCTGTTCGGACAAAAAAGATCAGCTTCCTTTAAAATGGTGTTTACCACAAACCCATCTTTTAGGAGCTGATCTTTTGTCTAGTATAACCTATTCCG
>NZ_JBNIIX010000043.1:0-1777 GCF_050106635.1 Levilactobacillus sp. LN180102 | reverse complement strand
GAGGCTGTGACATAACTAGTCTCTTTATAATGGAATAGGACGAGAAACCGATCTTTGTTTTCTCGTCCTATTCTTTTGCTCTTGGAGTTGGCTACCAGTGTAACCAGTTTCTGGATATTCAAGGCCATAATCACGATCCCGGCTTCCTTACGGACCCTGTCTAGGCCGCGAACCGAGAATCGATGGAACCTTAAAGAGGCCTTCATTTTTCCAAAAATTGGCTCCACGTCTATTTTTCGTTGGGCGTAGATGGCCGCTGTTTGGGATGTTGATAGAAGGTCGCGTTGCTTGGCTTTAAAGTATTCCCAAGCGCTGTTAACTTGGATTCTTCGTAGGTTTCCTTTTGGCGTGAGGGCTTCGGAAATCACATTCTGATTCTCATCTAGTTTTTCGGCGACATACTCTTTAAAATCACGTATAAATCCATACTTATCAGTCCTTTTCCGATACGCCTTAAAATTAAACCGTACACCTTTATCAACATAGTAATCATCGGCTTCATAGTAGTCCCAGTTCATGACCTTGCGGTCATCGCTTTTCCACTTCCGACTATTCTCTTTGATCATTGTCCCATAAGGTATTAGGGCCGTATGTTCAGGCAAGCTGTCTTCTAGAAAACGGTAGTTACTTTCCGAGCCGTACCCAGCATCTGCCACGATGGTGGCGCCTAACGTTCCGTGTTGCTGTAAATGCTTGATGAATGGCTGTAGTGTGCGGGTATCTGTTGGGTTTTGAAAGAGTTGGTAACCCGTGATGAACTGACCGCTTGTGGAAATCTGAAGATTGTACGCTGGTTTCAATTGACCATTTTGCATCGGATCTTCCTTGACCCGCATAAAGGTGGCGTCATGATCGGTCTTGGAATAGCTGTTTCGTTGCCCATAGATTGACTGTTGGTCTTGATGCTCCCGCATCTTATCCCGTCGTTCAACTAGTCGTTTCTTTGCTCGGAACGTGCGACGTTTTTGTTTTGCTGGATTTGGCGAGACCTTTTCGGTCTCCGCCACTTTCTGCTTTAAAACCACTAAATGGTCCTCAACCTTACTGATCATCATCTCCAAAAGCTCTGGTGTTAAGTTCGACCCAGCCGGAACTTCACCGATGATTTTTGCCTCATGTAGCTCGCCTAACAGTTCAACCAGCTTTTCACGGTTCATTTCATCGAACCGAATCGTATTCTTTTTCCAAACGAAGCTATACTTGTTCGCATCGGCTAGAATCTTAGTACCATCAATGAATGAGACGTCATCAATCAGCTTATTTTGACGAAGAAAAGTGGTCAGTTGCGTTAACCCTGCTTCGGTCAATTTCGCAAGTTCATCGGAAATTCTAAAACGACAAATGGTTCGATACGAAGGAACTTGGTTGCTGACCAGCCATCCGGCTGGTTTATTTTCACGCGCGAATCTTTCAATCTGACGACTGCTAAAAATACCATAACTGTATGCCAAAAGAACCAATTTTAGTAGAGCCCCTAGATCGTATTCCCGGGGCCGGCCAAACTGGTATGTATCGGTCAGTTTTAAGCTTTCCACGAATTGATTGATGTATCTTGCCGGATGGTTTTCTTCAGGAAGATAGTCTAAAGTGATACTCAAAGTGGTTTGATTCATGTTATAATAGTCTTGCATATTTAGATGTCCTTTCGGGGATAATCTGTGGGTATCGGGTGTGACCGATGCCTTTTTTATTTTCTATTATATCAAAAGGCTGTCCAGTGAGAATCCGAAGATTCTCACTGGACCGCTTTATTTGTGGAGACTTATGTCACAGCCTC
>NZ_JBNIIX010000042.1:0-1875 GCF_050106635.1 Levilactobacillus sp. LN180102 | reverse complement strand
GGCCGAAAGTGAACGTAAGCGAATCATTGAGCGCCAGCAACAAGGGATTGCCTTAGCTAAGCAGCAGGGTAAATATCATGGGCGCAAACCCCAATATGCCAAAGATGATCCCCGTTTGCAACACGCTTTTAAGCTTTATCAAACGGGTATGAGTGATGTAGATGTTGCCCGTAATACAGGGATTAAACGGACGACCTTTATCAGATATCGAAAGAAATTCAATATACAAAGATGATGTTTACATGAGAGAATCATAGCAGAGCGGACCACTTGAAACTTCTAACTCCACTAAAATCCGAGAAATGACCAAGAAAAATGACAACTCTTCGAATATTGTTACTTCAAATTAAAATCAAAAATGATTACCTTAAAAATTGAGGTTTTTTAATTAAAATAATATTATTTTATGCTGTGTTATCCGCAATTCTAAATCTGGATCATAGTGATATTTGATAGCTTTGTAGCAGTATGTAAATAAAATTATTATTCTGATAAAAGCAAGCAACGATTGACAATTCTGAGCGTTATTTTTCGAATCATGGCGTTTTTATATTACAATGATCCTAGAAAAAGTAAAGTTATGGAGGCGATTAGATGAGTGATTTGGATCAGACAAACAGCTATCGATACGTCATTGTTGGTGGCGGAGTGGTTGCTGGCTATGCCATCAAGGGAATTCGACAGGAAGATTCAGAGGGTGAGATCTTAATTATTTCGCAAGAGGCGGATGTCCCATATGAACGACCGGCACTGAGTAAAAAACTATGGCTAGATGATGAATTTACTGAAGAGAACATTCAGATTGGTGCTGAAAATTATCCCAATGTGACTTTTAAGTTCAAGACAACGGTTACGGCTATTAATCGGCAAGATAAGGTCATTACATTGGCCGATAGTGAGCAAATCAAGTATGAACAGCTATTGCTAGCAACTGGCGGAGAACCTAGACAAATCCAGGGACCTTCTGATCCACATGTGCTAGTCTTTAGACAGTGGTCAGATTATCGCAAGTTACGTAAATTTAGTGGTCCGAACAAGCGAGTTGTGATCATTGGTGGTGGATATGTTGGTACAGAGCTCGCATCGTCACTGACCCAAAATGAGACTGAAGTTACGATGATTTTTCCAGAAAAAGCGCTGGGTGAGGGTAAATTTCCTGAGTCTATTCGGACTGAGTATGAAGCCACGTTCAAACGCAATGGTGTCACACTGATGAGTGGTCAGTTTGTCCAATCATATCAACGCCAAGGTGACCACTTGATTCTATTGACAAAGGATGGTACGGTGATCGCAGCCGATACGATCATTGTTGGGTTAGGCGTTACGCCGCGGATTAGTTTAGCTGAAGACAGTTGTTTGGATTTAGCTGATGGTGGTGTGAAAGTTAATGAGTATCTCAATACTAGTGACCCAGCCATCTGGTCTGCTGGAGATATTGCCTCTTATCCAGATCACATCTTGGGTCGGCAACGGATTGAGCACGTGGACCATGCCCGACTTTCTGGTGAATTAGTTGGCCGTAATATGGCAGGTGCTCACATGAGCTATCAGCATACCCCATACTTCTATTCCATGATTTTTGATATTTCCTGGCAAGCAATCGGTAATATTGATCCTAAATTGCAATTGATTTTTGATCGGCGAACGCATGGATCGCTTGTCTATTTCATAGATACCGATAAGTTAGTTGGTGTTTTAGTTTGGAATGTTAAGGTGAATCTTGATGATGTTCGCGCATTGCTTGCGAACGCTCCAGCTACAGATGATCTGGTGGGCTCCATTCGAGAGAAGAAGGCTTAGTATCTGGATGAGATATCGGTGAATCATTGCGTCATCACGAATGTACTTTAGAACAAAATGGCCATCATTAACGAT
>NZ_JBNIIX010000041.1:0-2106 GCF_050106635.1 Levilactobacillus sp. LN180102 | reverse complement strand
ATCTGTGGGTATCGGGTGTGACCGATGCCTTTTTTATTTTCTATTATATCAAAAGGCTGTCCAGTGAGAATCCGAAGATTCTCACTGGACCGCTTTATTTGTGGAGACTTATGTCACAGCCTCATTAAAAAGAGATTGGTAGCATCAAGCATTGTCTAGTAGTGTTAGGCAATGTTTTTGTAATTTCTTCAAAGGTGGTATGTTGTATCTTGAGCGATATAATCACGTTTACTTAGAAGATTAAAAAAATCATTAACTAATCCAAGTTATCAGTGGTTGGGATAAAAATGGATTGTTTTTAATTGGAAAATGGGATACTGGGGTATGATCGTCAGTAATCTGGTTCGGAACCAGATTACTAATTTGAATCGTAATGCTATAGTGATTTATTATTAAGGTATATTGCTTACCTTTGGAGGATATGATTATGAACAATCAGGTGAAATTAAAGTATGTTTTACAGCCAGAAGATAAACGTAAAAATAAGCCAAGTTATGCGTGGGATATTTTGTTTAAAAAATATGATATCGTTAAAGAGATTGAACAGCAAGGGTATTATGATATTCGAACTGATCAAATGATGCGTAATCGAGGAGTTATTGCACTATGGCAACAAAAGTATCCGGGAAAGTCTATTCCAGATAATCGAAACATCTTAAAGTTTGACTTTTCTGTGGATTTACCAAATGTCTTCAAAGGTTACCATCTTCAAATTATGCCAATTGGTGGTAATATCTATCGAATTGCTCCTTTTAACATGTATTACAAATTAAAGAATGAGAATGTACCCATCATTCCGATGACGAGTCCTATTAAAATGTCTAGTTTAGATTTAAGCAATGTTACCACAGAGCCTAACGCCCAGACGGTGGCAGAAATTACAGGAATGTTCTCCTATGTTTTTCATGATTTGAATGATAATAATAGAACAGTTGTTAGCACGTTGAGCGGCAAAAATAATGTTCAAAATGTTAATTTTAATGTCGACAATATTTTGAATCATCAACCAATAACGTTAAGTATTGATACATGGCAAGCGGAGATTGATGGTGTGTATGAGTCTGAGAAAACAGTACTAATTATTGAAAGTAAAATGAAGTTTCCTAAAGACTTTAACATTCGTCAGTTGTTTATTCCCCGACTACTGATTGAACAAACTATGGAAAAACTGGAACTACATAAAGAAGTTTATGCGGGTTATTTTGTAAAAACGAGAGACATTTACATTTTAACTGTGTACAAGTTTACCGATTTACAGAATATGAATTCAATGAAGAAATGTAAACAATATAAATTTAGTTTGTCAGATGATCCTCAAAATATATTTAAGATTAAAGATGGTTCGACTATTGAGTTGAATAAAGAACGAACAATTAATAAAATCTATAATCTCATTTATAACACTGAGATGACAACGATTTACCCTAGTTATTCAAATGGAGATATAATTAGTTTTCCCCAAGCCAATAATCTACAAATTTCATTAGATTATTTGGATTTGTTGGATAGCTCTGAGGATTACATAACTATCAACGGCGAGAAAGTTGAGCGAAGTGGGGCGGAAGCTTTTATGGACGCTTTTAAGTATAATAGACGTCAATATAATTATTATTTGAATTGGTTGGGTTATTTGGGGTTGGTTGATAGAGATGCTGTATCGGACTCTCCTTATGTTACAAAAAATGGAAAAAGTTTTCGAATGGCGGGATTTCATCAACAAAATGTAATGTTAATTAAATTAATGGCGTGTCACATCAGTTTTAGAAAAGTACTCTTGAAAATGCTTGGAGGAGAAACTATTGATACTGATCAAATGAAATATGTTATTCAACAGGAAATGAAAGACATTCCAACTAAAAGCCAAATTTCGAGTTCAACTTTTCCTAGAAGAATCTCAAGCGTTAAGTCTATGTGTAATCAAGTACTGACGCAGATGGGGGTGTACAAAAAAAAGGATGGTTAGTAAGGACATACTTGAGTATGGGGTAGATTGTAAAATTAATCCGAACGCTGTTCGGACAAAAAAGATCAGCTTCCTTTAAAATGGTGTTTACCACAAACCCATCTTTTAGGAGCTGATCTTTTGTCTAGTATAACCTATTCCGA
>NZ_JBNIIX010000040.1:0-2780 GCF_050106635.1 Levilactobacillus sp. LN180102 | reverse complement strand
TGAACTTGAGTTTACAAAATAGAAATTGTAACGACCACTTATAACTTGCTGTTTAGGATCACGAATAAATCAAAAAGAGGCTGTGACATAAGTCTCCACAAATAAGACGGTCTAGTGAGAATCCGAAGATTCTCACTAGACCGCCTTTTGATATAATGGAAAATAAAAAAGGCATCGGTCACACCCGATACCCACAGATTATCCCCGAAAGGACATCTAAATATGCAATCTACCAATTTGCAATCTACCATACTAATTAACGGCAATTTATCCTGAAAGGGTTTGTTGTAATGGTATTTCAAAGTATCTCGTTTAATACACCGATAAGCACTTTACTTAACGATACATAAAAATCGTGATACGATTCAGTTGTAGTTTTAAAGGATACTATGGTCACTAAGTTACACACATAAATTTTTATGGAGGTGTTGTACTATGGCAAATTTCTACGGAAATGATCCTTTTTTCAACAATGATATGGATGATGTTTTCAATCAATTATTTCGGCGCATGGATAATCAAAATTCGGAGCGTGCACGGTATTTAGTTAATGGACAATCGCTGACACCGGATGAGTTTGCTCAATACCGAGCAACTGGTAAGCTACCCCAAAATAATAAAACAATAGAAGTATCTAAAGATGGTAAACAGGCTGTTAAAAAAGGGGGGATTTTAGAAAAGTTAGGGACTAATTTGACGGAACAGGCTCGTGATGGATTACTAGATCCAGTGATTGGACGTGAGAATGAGATTCAAGAAACTGCAGAAATTTTGAGTCGTAGGACGAAAAATAATCCAATCTTAGTTGGTGATGCCGGCGTAGGTAAAACTGCAGTCGTCGAAGGTCTGGCACAAGCAATTGTGGCTGGTAAAGTTCCAGAAACGATTCAAGATAAAGAAATCTATTCGATTGATTTATCGTCTTTGGAAGCAGGAACTCAATATCGCGGTTCTTTTGAAGAGAATATTAAACAGCTGGTAAAGGAAGTTAAAGCAGCTGGTAATATTATTCTATTCTTCGATGAAATTCATCAGATTATCGGCACGGGTGCCACTGGTGGTGAAGACGGTGGCAAGGGATTGGCTGATATCATTAAACCTGCTTTGTCACGTGGCGAGCTGACTGTAATCGGGGCTACGACTCAAGATGAATATCGCAATACTATTTTGAAAAATGCGGCTTTGGCACGGCGATTCAATGATGTTGTGATTAATGAACCGACGGCCGCTGACACTTTACGTATATTACAAGGTGTTAAAAAGCTGTACGAAAAGCATCATCATGTTGTATTACCAGATGATGTTTTGAAGGCGGCTGTGGATTATTCAATCCAATATATACCACAACGCACTTTGCCAGATAAAGCTATCGATTTGATCGACATGACTGCGGCTCATTTAGCGGCTAAAAATTCTCAAACTGATGTTGAGACATTGGATCAACGCGTTAAAAAATTAGAGGTAGCTAAGGAGGCCGCCGTTAAATCGGAGGACTTTACAAAAGCCGCTGATATCAAGAAGTCGATCGAGGAAACCAAGCAAAAAATTAAAAAAACGGATCAAAAAGAAAAAATCACTGCCACGATTGATGATGTGGCACAATCGGTTGAACGTTTAACTGGTATACCAGTTGCTGATATGGGTGCTAATGATATTGAGCACTTGAAAAATCTTGATAAGCGTCTGAAAAGTAAGGTAATCGGTCAAGATGAAGCGGTTGAAATGGTAGCGAAGGCAATTCGGCGTAACCGTGCGGGCTTTTCAGAGGGTGATCAGCCAATTGGAAGTTTTCTGTTTGTGGGCCCAACTGGCGTAGGAAAGACTGAATTAGCTAAGCAATTAGCCTTAGATATGTTTGGAAATAAAAATGCGATTATTCGGCTAGATATGAGTGAATATGCTGATCGTACAGCTGTGTCGAAATTAATTGGTACCTCGGCTGGATACGTAGGCTATGAAGATAATGCTAATACTCTAACTGAACGGGTTCGGCGTAATCCATATTCCATTGTATTATTAGATGAAATTGAAAAGGCTGATCCACAAGTATTAACGTTACTGTTACAAGTGATGGATGATGGGCGCTTAACGGATGGACAAGGCAATGTCATTAATTTCAAAAATACGATTATTATCGCTACTTCTAATGCTGGCTTTGGTAATGAAGCATTAAGTGGTGACAAGCAACGAGACCAGTCATTAATGGATAAGTTATCACAATTTTTCCGCCCAGAATTTTTGAACCGTTTTAATGGAATCGTGGAGTTTTCACATCTGACTAAGCAAGACTTAAGTCAAATTGTCGATTTGATGTTGGCGGATGTACAAAAAACGTTAGCCAAAAAATCCATCAAACTTGAGGTAACTAAAGCGGCCAAAGATTGGCTGATGGAACAAGGCTATGATGAGGCAATGGGTGCGCGGCCATTACGGCGAGTAATTGAACAACAAATTCGTGATAAGGTAACGGATTTCTACCTTGACCACTTAGATGTCAAAAACTTGAAGGCTGATTTAGTGGATGCTGAGATTGTGATATCGGCAGCTTAGCTTAAATCAGTGTTCATAAATAACTTTATGTAAGAGGAGATTTATTGGGCAGGAGATTGCTTAATAGATATCCTTTTTTCGTTGATTTTCACCATTTGATATTAATCTATTGGTAGATTGCAAATTTAATCCGAATTTTTGGACAAATTTGTCAGCATAACCTGATACGGTGTTTGCCAGTCGAGTATTTTAAGCGGTCGCTGGTTAATTTGGAGTAACGTCGTCGTTAA